>NZ_JBFUID010000106.1:0-10793 GCF_056402055.1 Pseudomonas sp. P4_C4
TCGTGAGACAGTTCGGTCCCTATCTGCCGTGGACGTTTGAGATTTGAGAGGGGCTGCTCCTAGTACGAGAGGACCGGAGTGGACGAACCTCTGGTGTTCCGGTTGTCACGCCAGTGGCATTGCCGGGTAGCTATGTTCGGAAAAGATAACCGCTGAAAGCATCTAAGCGGGAAACTTGCCTCAAGATGAGATCTCACTGGAGCCTTGAGCTCCCTGAAGGGCCGTCGAAGACTACGACGTTGATAGGTTGGGTGTGTAAGCGCTGTGAGGCGTTGAGCTAACCAATACTAATTGCCCGTGAGGCTTGACCATATAACACCCAAGCAATTTGACTACTCGAAAGAGCATCAGATTGCGGTGTGTGAAGACGCAATGAACCGAAAGTTCGACGCTCACAAAACACCGAAAGCTATCACCTACCCAATTTGCTGAAGCGCGGCCATCTGGTCACGACTCAGTACCCGAATTTCTTGACGACCATAGAGCATTGGAACCACCTGATCCCATCCCGAACTCAGCAGTGAAACGATGCATCGCCGATGGTAGTGTGGGGTTTCCCCATGTGAGAGTAGGTCATCGTCAAGATTAAATTCCAAAACCCCTATCTGCGCACGCGGGTAGGGGTTTTGTTTTTGTCCGCAGGAAAGCCAAGATGGGCGACTCAGCGCTTATAGAGCAGCGCATCGACCACGACGCCAAACGCGGATGAGTGTTCACGGCGATTGGGGTAGTAAAGATGGTAACCCGCAAAGGGTTGGCACCAATCCTCCAGCACCCGCAGAAGACTACCGTCGGCAAGCTCCTTGGCTACCATATCTTCTGGCAGGAAGCCTAACCCACAACCTGCGACAGCAGCGCGCAGGATCGGCACGCTGCTGTTGAACGTCCATTGTCCTTCGACACGTGCCTTGAGTTCGTGACCGTCCTTTTCAAAATCCCATTGCATCAGGCTCCCGTGAGTGGGCAGGCGTAAATTGATGCAATTATGTGCGGCCAAATCCCCCGGCTCTTTCGGAAAAGGTCGTTGTTTGAAATATTCAGGCGACCCCACTACCGCTATGCGCAATGGTGGCCCGATCGGCACGGCGATCATGTCCTTGGCCACCTGATCGCCCAGGCGTACGCCCGCGTCGTAGCGCTGCGCTACGATGTCGGAGAGGGCGTAGTCGACGGTGATTTCGACCTTGATGTCCGGGTAGTCGGGAAGCACCTTCAACAGCTTGGGCCAAAGGATGTTGTTCGCCGCATGTTCGGAAGCTGAAATCCGCACGTTGCCTGCCGGGGTGTCGCGAAACTCGCTGACCGCAGCCAGTTCAAGTTCAATTTCGTCGAAGCGCGGCGCCATGGACTGATACAGCCGTTGACCAGCCTCGGTAGGGGATACGCTGCGCGTGGTTCGGGTCAACAGGCGAACGCCGAGCCTGGTTTCGAGCGCGCGCATGGTGTGGCTCAAGGCGGACTGCGAAACGCCCAGCTGTGCGGCGGCGCGAGTGAAGCTGCCTTCACGGGTAATGACCACGAAGGCTTGCAGATCGTTGAGATTGGCGCGGGCCATTGATGAGAACCTCTCATGCGGAGCGCGGGATTATTCCATGTAATCAGGTTCCGCATGGATGCGCGACCCCAACGAACCAATCACAAGGTTCTTGCGAAGAACGGCGTCAACTTGCCGAGTGCAGCGTCCACATACTTGGGAACCCAGTAGGTTTCGATGTGCGTTGCGCCATCGATAATGAACAACTCCTTGTCCTTCGTGCCGGTGGCTTTGGGGAACGCATCCTGGGTCATGTACAAGCTGTCGGCCTTGCTGCCGGCGATCATCAGCAATGGCTGATTGATCAGTTCGATCTGGTTGGTGGCGTCGAAGCGCATCAGATCCAGCAGGCTGCTCGTGGTGTATTTGAAGGTCGAGTCAGGGTGCGCATGCGTCTTCCAGTAGTACTCGTAACCCTGGCGATACAAGGCGAACGGCAGCTTGGCGATCTGCTCGTCGGTGAGGTTGGCATCACCCGAATAAAGCACCTCGCCGCCAGCCGCTTCTTGAGCGCGGGCAGCGGAAGCCTGTTGCAGGCGTTGCTCAATGGTGTCCAGTTGCGAGTCGTTGTAGCCATTGCGGCGCACCCGGCCAGAGTTGAACATGCTCACGGTCGCCACCGACTTGAATCGCTTGTCGGTTTGCGCCGCGACCAACGAGTAGCCGCCGCCACCGCAGATGCCGAGCAGGCCCAGACGCTTGCCGTCGACGCCAGCATACTGAGTGATGAAGTCCGCCATGCCGTGGATATCCTCGATACGGTACGCCGGCTTGTCGATGCTGCGCGGCTGTCCGCCACTCGCGCCTTGATACGCGGCATCGGCGGTAATCGTGATGTAGCCTTGTTCAGCCAGTCGCTGGGCATACAGACCGGCGACTTGCTCTTTCACACCACCATTCGGATGCGCCACCACCACCGTCGGGTAGACCTTCTTCGCATCGTAGTTGGCAGGGGTGTAGACGTTGGCAGCGATGTCCAGGCCATTGAGCTTGTAGGTGACCGGATGGATGTTGACCTTGCCGGGTTCGTTCTTGGTAATTGCGCCGTCGTAAGCCAGGGTGAACGGGTTCTTTTTGTAGTCGGCGGCACCGGCTTCGCCGGCAGACATACCGACGATGGCGGCCATCAGCGAGGCTTTCAGAATGGTGTTTCTCATAGGAGTCTCCGGAGCATTGAAAGGGTGCGTTTGAAAAATGTTCTGTAGCCGTCAATCCAGATGTTTTTCTGTCAGAAAGCCGGACACCAGGTCCGCGATCTGCACATTGTTCAAATCCGACATGGGGAAGTGGGTATTGCCCTTGATGCCAATCTCCGGCAAATGGATCAGCCTCACGTCACCGCCGTGCCGGTTGACGGCGTCGCGCCATAGCCGGGCCATCGTAAGGCGGGCGCGCCAACTGTCCTGGGCTGGCAGGTCGACAGCTTGCTCCGGGATGTTGTCGCCGTAGAGGATCAGGATCGGAATGCGTGTGAGCGCCATGAACTGATCCATCGGCACCGCTGCGCCTTGCACCGTGTCGAACGCGCTGGGAATCGGCGCGGGTACTTCACCCTGCGCGAAGACGAAGCTGCTGCCCGGCTCGAAAGCCACGATGGCCTTGACCTTGTTGTTCTTGATCGCCGTCAACCAACCCGGTCCGCCACCCTGTGAGTGAGTGAGCAGGATGCCGGGGCCGATTTTGTCGAAGACTGCCGACACGCCATCGGAGACCACGCCCATGTCGAACGGACCGGTGTTCGGCGTCATCGCGCGGAAGAACTGGTCGCGCGTTTGCGCATCCCGGGCAACCTGCACACCTTCGAAATAGTTGGGCCACAGGCCGATGCGGAACTGGTTGAACCAGAGTTGCTCGTCCGGGACAGGCTTGACCGTCGCCTCGACCATGCTGCGCCCGGCATCGCCGCGACGCGGCTGGTCGATCAGATACACGCCGTACTGGCGACGCAGAAAGATATTCTGGAAACCTTCCCGGCCATCCGCGGTGGTTTCCCAGGTCTTGGAGAACTGGCCTGCGCCGTGCCACATGACGATGGGCAGTTTTCGCGCATCGACCGGGATTTGGTAGAAGGTATAGGCATGGTCGCCGTGGTAGGTTTGGCCGTCTGGCGTCATGGGCTTACGCGGATTGAACGAACCCGGTGCTGTGATCATCGTCCCGCCGGCGGCAAAGCTGCCTTGCTCCTGAATCATCAAGGGAGCGGCGGCATTGGAGTGGCTTGCACAGGCGGCAAGCACGCTCAGCAGGGCAATGCTCAGCAGGTTTTTTCCAGTCTTCATGTTCAACCTCCCGAGGCAGCAAGTGCCTGTGTCAGGGCTGCGCTTGCACGTTTGGCGGCTTGTTCATCGCCGTGCTCGGTGAGAACCGCGATGACTTGGTGCAATTGTTCCTCGCTCAGTCCAACCCGCATGCTCGCCCGCATGTGCGAGCGCAACTGCGATTCCACCCCCGGCGTCGCGGCCAGCGCCCCGACGGTCGCCAGCTCGCGGCTTTGCCAGTCAAGGTTGTCGCGCTCGAAGATGTCGCCGAACAGATGGGTTTGCAGGAACTGGTTGATGACCGGGGCGAAATCGAACACCGGCCCCTTGACCGGCCCACCCGAAATTCGGGTTTGATTGGCCGTCCCTGCCGCGAGCAACGCCTCACCGGTTGCAATGGCACGGCTGGGTTCGCGTCCAGGCTCATCGTGAATGCCACGTTGTTTGCGCGCTTGCACAACCGTCATCAGTTCGTTCAATGCATTGAGGCTGCGCGGGAAGCCGACATAGGCGTAGAGCTGTACCAGGATTTCCTTGGCCTCGCTGACCGTCAGGCCGGCATCCAGGCCTTGGTTCAAGGCTTCGTTGAGCTTGGGCATGTCACTGGTTGCCATGAACGCTGCGATCAGTGGAATGGCCTGTTGCCTGGCCGACAGCGTTTGTGCCGCGGATTGTGTGCTGGTCATGGGTTGCGACGCCTCGGCTTTCTGGGTGGCAACACCCGACATCAACCCAAGGCCCAGACACAGGGCTATCAGCGCGGGGAGGGGGCCGGTCTTGTGATGTGCGATCGGTGTGTCAGTGGTCATCGTGAAAGGCTCCATCCATTGCTCAGCGCAGGCTATTGACCTTGGTACTGCGCATCCGAGACTTTTTCCGCCCAGGTGACAGCCTTGCCGTCCTCGGCTTCGGCGATGGCGATGTGAGTCATTCCGTTGGTGGCCGTCGCGCCATGCCAGTGACGTGTTTGCGGCGGGATCCAGACAATGTTTCCCGGACGGATTTCCTGACGTGGGCCGCCCTCTTGCTGCACATAGCCGACCCCGGCGGTGACGATAAGCGTTTGCCCCAGCGGATGGGTGTGCCAGGCCGTGCGTGCGCCGGGTTCGAAGGTCACCGTGCCACCGCCGATGCGGGCCGGGGAATCACCCTTGAACAGGCCATCAACCCGAACCGTCCCCGTGAAGTTTTCCGCCGCGCCCTTGATGGAGGGTTGAGAGCCGGCGTGGGTGATCCGGATCTCGTTGGAGGACTGGGCGCAGGCTTCCCCTGCCATGAGGGATAAGGCAACCAGAGGGGCGATCAAGGGATTCATCAATGTTGCTCCTAAAGGCGGGTTAGCCAACTGCAAGGCTGCTCCCATTCAGAAATCGAGACGCGTACAGTTCAACGCCCTGCACGGCGCATTAACGTGTCAGATGGCTGTCGCTCATCCAGGCGTTCAAGCGTTCCATGGTCTTGCGCTCCTGCTCACCCTCCATCACGAAGCCTTCCATCACCTTGGACGTGGGCGCATGTTTTCCGAGGACGCTGCGGCTATTGCCCAGCCCGTAGCCGCCGTGGGTGTTGAAGGGGATGATGGTTTTCCCGCTCAGGTCGTGGGCCGTCAGGAACGAACGCACGATCGGCGGAGCGGTTTCACCCCAGATCGGAAAGCCAAGAAACACAGTGTCGTAGGCGGCCATTGCCCGAACCTTGCTTTCCAGGGCTGGCTCGAAGCCGCTGTCGCGTTCCTGGCGCGCCTGCTCCACCGTTTCCAGGTAATCGTCGGGATAGGGCTTGGCCGGGCGGATCTCGAAGAGGTCGGCACGAAGTCCCCGCTGGATGAGTCCGGCAACGACTCGGGTATTGCCGGAGCGTGAAAAGTACGCCACCAGGGTGCGAGACCCCGAGCGGTGCGGTTCGCTGCCGGTTTGCGTGTCGGCGAGCGACAGCAGCGGGGCGCTCGCGAGCGCGGCGATGACCGTGCGCCGAAGCGCATCGTGATCCTTGCTCATGACAATGCTCCGTTAGCGCCCGACGCGAGCCTTGAGGGCCTCAGGGTAACGCTCGCCGTGGATGCGGATCTGCGCCAGTGCCGCATCGATGGCCTTGAGCTCGGCGTCAGTGAGTGTGATGCTGGCACCGCCGAGGTTTTCTTCCAGGCGATGCAGCTTGGTCGTTCCGGGAATAGGCACAATACACGGCGCCTGTGCGAGCAACCAGGCGAGCGCGATCTGCGCCGGTGTCGCGTTCTTCTGCGCGGCGATCTTGCGAATCAGCTCCACCAGCACTTGATTGGCTTGCAGCGCCTGCTGGCTGAAGCGGGGAACGATGCTGCGAAAATCGTCGCTACCGAAGGAGGCATCTGCCGACACGGTGCCAGTGAGAAAACCCTTGCCCAGGGGACTGAAGGGCACGAAGCCAATACCCAGCTCCGCGAGTGTCGGAAGAATCTCTTGCTCAGGCTCTCGCCACCATAACGAGTACTCACTTTGCAGCGCTGTAACAGGCTGGATAGCATGAGCACGTCGAATGGTTTGCACGCCCGCCTCTGAAAGACCGAAGTGCTTGACCTTACCTTCCAGGATGAGCTCTTTCACCACACCCGCGACATCCTCGATAGGCACGTCCGGGTCGACGCGATGTTGGTAAAGCAAATCGATGAAGTCTGTCTTGAGCCTGCGCAGCGAGCCCTCGACGGCGACCCGGATGTGTTCCGGGCGGCTGTTGAGAATCTGCTGTTTATTGTCGGAGCCAAAGGTAAAGCCAAACTTGGTGGCGATGACCACCTGATCGCGAACCGGCGCCAGCGCCTCACCCACCACTTGTTCATTCAGGTACGGGCCGTAAACCTCGGCGGTATCGAAGAAGGTGACGCCTCGGTCAACGGCCGAGCGGATCAACGAGATGGCTTGTCGGGTATCGGTAGCCGGGCCGTAGCCATGGCTGAGGCCCATGCAGCCCAAGCCCAGGGCAGACACTTCAAGGGAACTGTTTCCGAGTTTGCGCTTGTGCATTTCAATCTCCCGCTTTTGATGGTCAGGCTGCACGTCAGTGATATCGGCTGGGTGCAGGACCGCTGGGGAAACAGTAAGCGAGCTAACGGATGAGCACTAGACGGGTAAATCGGCAAGGGTTCATGAGGTTTGTTCATCAATCCGGGCACGTGCGCCCACCCACCCTGTGTAGGAGCGAGCTTGCTCGCGATGGAGGCCAACGATGACGCGGGAAACCAGACTTACCGCGGCGTCCTCTGGTTTTTCGCGAGCAAGCTCGCTCCTACAAGGGGCGGCATGTGATTTGGGAGTGGAAGTGAAGGCAATGGACCCGCCAGGGTGGCGGGTCCGATAGGGCATCAAAGTTTCGGCAATTGCCCGATGCGGCCCATCATCTCGGTCACGATCTGCAGGTCCAGCAGGAACTGCTCGGTGGTCTTGAACTCGTTGTCGTTGTGGCCGGTGTATTTGACGTCCGGCATGGCCAGGCCGAATTGCACGCCGTTAGGCAGTTCATGCACGGAGGTGGCGCCGGCGGAGGTGCCGAACTTGTGTTCCATGCCCAGGTTTTCGCTGGGCACCGCGAGCAGGGCCTTGACCCATTCACCCTCGGGGTTGCGGTACATCGGTTCGGCAATCGACAGGTCGAAGGTCGGTGCGATCCGGGTCTTCTTGCTCCAGGAGTCCAGTTTTCCGGCGATTTCGGATTTGAGCACTTGCGGCGTCTTACCCTTCGGCACGCGCAGGTTGACCGCGAGTTTGAAGGCTTTGTCATCCATCCCGACATAGGTCAGGGAAGTGGTCAGCGGGCCCATGAACTCATCGGCAAAACCGACCCCCAACTTGCCACCCAGGTAGTCCAGCCCCCAGTTGTCGGCGGCGTAGCGGGCGGCGTCAGTGATCTGGTTGTGCTTGAGCGCGACCTTGCCGTCGAGGCTATTGATGAAGTCGAGCATCCTGGCCACCGGGTTGACGCCGGACTCGGGCTCGGAGGAGTGGGCGGACACACCGGTGACCGTCAGTTTGACGTCCTTGCCGTCGACTTTGGCGGCGACCTCGAAGTTGCCGCCGTTGCGCTTGGCATACTCGCTGCCGGCCTTTTGCAGGCGGGCGGCCAGTTCGGCGGGCTTGTCGGTCACCAGGGTCGCGACCGATGTCGACGGTATCTGGTTGGTGGCCAGGCCGCCGGTCATCGAGGTGATTTCTGCGCCTTTGCCTTGCGCGGTGCGCTTGGCGAAGCTGGCCATGACCGTGCCGTAACCTTTCTCGGCGATCACCACCGGGTAGCCACCATCCAGCGCCAGGTTGTAGTTGGGGGTCGGGTTGCGTTCGAAGTAGTAGGGGATGGCGTCGCCCGTGGTCTCTTCGGTGGTGTCGACCAGCAGCTTGAAGTTCCTGGCCAGCGGCAGCTGCTCTTCCTTGATGATCTTCATGGCGTAGAGCGCCACCACGATGCCGTTTTTGTCATCTTCGGTGCCGCGGCCATACATGCGGTCGCCGACCAAAGTGACCTTGAACGGATCGAGGCGGGTGCCGTCCTGCAGCACCCAGTTCTCCGGCGTCACCGGCACCACATCGGCATGGGCGTGAATGCCCACGACTTCATCGCCAGCGCCTTCCAGGGAGACTTCATAGACGCGGTTATCGATGTTGCGAAAGTTCAGGTTGAACGCCTGGGCGAGGCCCTTGATTTTCTCGGCAATCTTGAGAAATTCGGGATTGTCGTGCTGGGCAACACCGTCCACGCGCACGGTTGGAATGGCTACCAGCTCCTTCAAGGTTTCGGTGGCCGCGCTGCCGTATTTCACCCGGGCATAGAGGCCAAGCAGGCGATGGATTTGGTTTTGCTGCTCAGCGGTAAGCGTCTTGTTGCCCTGGAACGCACGGACGGCCGGGCCGAGGTCGTCGGTCTTGGCGATATCGCTCTTGGCCAGACTTGCGAGGAACTGCCTGAAATCCTTGACCGACGTATCGCTGAAGGTCTTGAGGATGATCGCGCTCTGTTGTGGCGTGATGTTGGCGTGGGCAGCGCTGGTGAACGACGAAAGGCTGGCGAGCATGAGGGTGGTCGCAGCCAGGTGCTTGAGTGAAAAATCCATTGCAGGGGGCATTCCTTTGCAGGCGGTTTGTAAGAAATATCTGATCGTTTGATCAGAAACATTTGCAAACTACCACCACGAGCGTGTGAAACGGGAGCCCCTGAAGTGGGATCTGTCGCACAGAAATGCAAAAGCGGCGCAGAAATGAAAAACCGCCCTATCAATGATTGCATTCTGCCATCACTACGTGGCAGGTATTCGGCGTGCCGCCGGATCGGCCCGCATAGCGGATGCAATTATCCAGGGATTTCTGGCGAGCCATGTCCAGGCTGTCCGCCCAGGCGAGGCCGCCTTCGCCGACAGTGGGGAGGGCTTTTGCATAGCAGGTTGAACCCGTGTTTGGGGCTGAATAGCGAGCCGTGGTGRCTTTGCCTGAACATCYCGCTGTCAGTACCAGGTCGATGGCGAGCAGGGAAAGCAGGATCCATGGCGAGCATTGACGCGCAGTTTTTCCCGTCATCCCGGTTCCCCTGTAGCAAGAGGTGTATTTGAGATCGTACCCCGCCAGATCAGGGCAGGGGCACACTCTTTCTTTGAGCCTATCCCTGCGGCATCGATCCTGCTGGTCCTTTCGTCTGCTTTCCTTTTTTCAGTGTGTCTGGTCGTCCGAGAGTCGAGGTGGGTCGCTATAGGCCACTGAACAGGCTGATGATCACGGCATTGACCAGGTCAATGAAAAAGCCACACACCAGCGGCACGATCAGGAAGGCCTGGTGCGCCGCGCCATACTTTTGCGTCACGGTCGATACAGCCAATGCCAGCCTTGCTCGTCCAGATAGCTTCCTAATCATCAGCTACGTCCGTGCGCCAGGAGTGAGGACAGCCTAGCCTGAACGGGAAAACCCATCCGGGTTGGCATAGGCCGTCATCACGCTCCCGATGGTCAATCAAACGGCTGACGCTAGCGCTTGATCAGAGAAATCTTCGTTCCCTCGATACTGACCCCCGCCATTAATCCTTGCTGGTCGAAGATGAACGCGTAGGCGTCGTCTTTGAGCGTCGAGCTGGACAGGTTCTTCGCAACCCCTTCATCCACCACGACAACCGTTGGCCCTACACCGATTTCCCAACCCTTGGTTTCAGCGACATATTTCACGGCTTTATCGGTCATCAGGAAAACCACATAGCCGTACGACTGGGCGCCGGCCTGCAGCCCCCATGAACCGCTGACGGAGTTGTAGTAGTTCTCGACTTTCGTGCCCTTCATTAAAACGCCTTCGCCATAGCTGCCGCCGAACACGAGACCCGCCTTGATGATTTTCGGGAAAACCAGCACAGCCTTGGCGTTGTGCGAGATGGTTTCGGAAAAAGGATGGGTCTTGTTGAGAGTCTGCAACGCTTGTCGAGCGTCGGCATTCAGATCCTCGGCGGTAGCCGCTCCGGCATTGTTCAGGAAACTGGCCGATGCCAATGTTGCAGCCGCGAGGAAGAACGACAGGAAGAACCTCATTGATTGAGTCATTTGCGTACTCCGCTGAGGGAGCATGGGATGAGAGCAGCGGCAAGTGCCTGCTTCATGCAGGAACCGAACCCACTGAGGTTATCCGGCGCGCCCTGAAATGTGTGAATTTGCTGGCATCGCTCGTGAGTGAAGTCGCCCTGGGCCACTGAACATTTGCGCTGCCATCAGCTGTTATGACCACTGCGTATCGGCCGGGTTCGCTGTCAATTCTGCTTCTCGCCGCCAGTTTCACTTTACGAAGCGGTTGAATCACAGTTGAAATCGGTTCGTCACGGGCTCAATGCAGGCAGCAAAAGGCCCGCGCAATGGCGTAATGCTGTTCACTTAAGTATTTGAGTCCCAGCCGGGCTTCCCCGAAAATCCGATGCCAGACCTCTGGCATCGGATTTTTTATGTCTGTTCAACAGGACCTGCTCGACCTCGGCGACCTTTTCAACTTTTGCGACCTGAGCACCTTCACCC
>NZ_JBFUID010000107.1:0-10713 GCF_056402055.1 Pseudomonas sp. P4_C4
AAAAAACAAAATCAAAAGATCGCAGCCTGCGGCAGCTCCTACAATGTTCAGTTCATATTCCTTTCAAGGATCTCTGAACCATGACCCTGTTGTTGGCTCAATCGCTGGTGACGATCTTCGCAGTGATCAGTCTGGTGCATGTGTATTGGGCGTTGGGTGGTGAATGGGCGGCGGTGGCGGCGGTCCCGCAAGTGCCGCAGGAGGGCAGCGCGCAACTGCGTCCGGCGTTCAAGCCACGAGGCTGGATCACGCTGGTGGTGGCTGCGGTGTTGCTGTTGATTGCCGCGCTGGTGTGCTTGCGGGTGGGTTGGTGGCTGCCGCCGTTGCATCACTGGTCGTTGCAGTGGGTGATCAGCGCGATAGCGATTTTGCTGTTTGCCCGGGCCATTGGCGATTCGGAGCTGGTGGGTTTTTTCAAAGAGGTCAAAGGCTCGAAATTTGCCCGGCTGGACACCTGGGTTTACTCGCCGTTGTGTGTGGTGCTGGGGGCGGGGTTGTTGACGGTGGCCTGGATCTGATTGATCGACATTTTTGTAGTGACAATACTGGCCTCATCGCGAGCAAGCTCGCTCCCACAGTGACGGGTGTCGTACACACCTTTTGAGTCCGACACCAAACCTTGTGGGAGCGAGCTTGCTCGCGATGAGGTCGGTCCAGCCAATACAAATCTTTGGTCTAACTACCGCTCTCGGTCCGCCGACTGCTCACTTCGGCCGGCACATCATCCCCGGCCATGCGTTTGCGAAACAGCGCCGCCCGGGCCAGCAGCAAGGTGGTCACCGGTACGGTAATCGCCAGCAGGATCGGAATCAGCCAGGCGTGCAATACCGGTGCGGACTTGAGCGCCGAAAAGTAGATGATCGATGCCAGCGCCACGCACCAGGCCCCAAGCGTCGAGGCCAGGGCTGGTGGGTGCATGCGCTGGAAGTAGTCCTTCATGCGCAGCAGACCCGTGGCGCCGATCAACGCAAACAGGCTGCCGAGCACCAGCAGGATCGCCACCGGGATTTCCACCCACAATGACAATGGCGTATTCATTCGATCACCTCACCACGCAGCAGGAATTTCGCCAGGGCGAACGAGCCGACGAAACCGAACAGTGCGATCAGCAGCGCCGCCTCGAAGTACGTGTCACTGGCATAGCGAATACCCAGCGCCAGCATCATCAGCATCGCGACGATATACAGATAGTCCAGCGCCAGGACCCGGTCCTGGGCCGACGGTCCCTTGAACAGGCGGACCAGGGTCAGGATCATCGCCAAAGAAAAGAAGAACAGGCTCAGCAGGATCGCGCTCGACAGCAACGGGCTCATTCGAAGATCTCCATCAAAGGACGTTCGTAGGTCGCCTTGAAGTGCTGGATGAACAGCGCCTCATCGTCCAGGTCGAAGACGTGCAACAGCAGAATGCTGCGGTCCAGCGCCAGCTCCGACCAGACCGTACCGGGCACCACCGTGGTGATCATCGACAGCGCGGCCAGGCCGTTGGCGTCACGCAAGTCCAGCGGCACCTTGATGAATCGCGAGCGGGGCGGGCGGCGACCGGCATTGAGCACGCTCCAGGCCACGGCGAGGTTGGACATCAGCACATCGCGCCCGACCAGCAGGACCAGGCGCAGGATCACTCCAGGTCGACGAATGCGCACCGGCAGCGGACGCAGCCTGCGCATCATCAATGGCGCACAGAACCCCAGCACCGCACCCAGCAGCAGGTTGCCGGGGCTGGTCGACAGGTTCAGCAACAGCCACAGCAGCCACAAGGCCAGCGACAGCAACGGTGCCGGAAACAGGCGCTTCATGGCTGCACCTCCTGCGGGGTTGCATGGGCCGGCGGGTTCGGTACAACGCGCGTGTCGAGCACCGCCATCACGTACTGCTGCGGGTTGTACAAGGCATCGGCGGCGGCCTGGGTGTAGCGCAGCAGCGGATCGGCCTTGAAGGTCAGCGCAATGCTCAAGCCCAGCAGGGCGAAGATCGGCACGCATTCCAGGCGTCGCAGCAGGGGCGAAGGACGTTCGGCTGGCGTCCAGAAGCGCTGGATACCCAAGCGCGAGAACGCGATCAGCGACGCCAACCCGGACACAATCAACAACACCAACAGGCCCCACGCGGCGTTGGAAACCGGTGTGTTGCCGCTGTTGCCCAGGCCCAGCGGATTGAGCAGGGCACCGATCAACCCGAGTTTGCCGATAAAGCCGGAGAGCGGCGGCATGCCGATGATCAGCAAGGCGCAGGCGATGAAGCTCAGGCCAAGAAACGCCATGGTCCAGGGAATCACCTGGCCGACCACGGCTTTTTGTTCGTCGTCGAGGTTGATGCCTTTGGGCGGATGCAGGGATTCCAGTGGCCGCGGCAGCAGTTCGGTTTCGTCTTCGAGCAGGATATCGTTGGCCGAGCGCGAGCGTTCGATCAGTTCGGCCAGCAGGAACAATGCGCTCAATGCCAGGGTCGAGCTGAACAGGTAGAACAGCGCCGCGCCGACCAGGTTCGGCTGGGCGAAACCGATGGTCGACAACAGAATGCCCGCCGACACCAGAATGCTCAGGCTGGCCATGCGCTCCAGGCGTTGCGCGGCGAGGATCGCCATGGCGGCGCAGACGATGGTCGCCATGCCACCGTAAATCAGCCACTGCCCGCCATAGAACGCCGATGCCCCGGCCTGGGCGGAGAACAGCAGCGTCCACAGGCGCAGCAAGGTGTAGACGCCGACCTTGGTCATGATCGCGAACATCGCCGCCACCGGCGCACTGGCCGAGGAATAGGCCGGCACCAGCCAGAAGTTCAACGGCCACATGCCGGCCTTGGCCAGAAACGCGACGGCCAGAATCCCCGCGCCGGCGTGCAGCAAGCCCCGATCAGCTTCGGACACCAGCGGGATTTTTACCGCCAGGTCAGCCATGTTCAACGTGCCGGTGACGCCATAGATCAGCGCCGCGCCAATCAGGAACAGTGACGAGGCCAACAGGTTGATCGAGATGTAGTGCAGCCCCGACGACACCCGCGCCCGGCCCGAACCGTGGAGCATCAACCCGTAGGACGCCGCCAACAACACTTCGAAGAATACGAACAGGTTGAACAGGTCAGCGGTGAGGAACGCGCCGTAAAGGCCCATCATCTGGATCTGGAACAGCGCGTGAAAACTCGAACCGGCGCCGTCCCAGCGGGCCATGGCAAACAGCAGGGCACAGACGCCTATGATGCCGGTCAGCACCAGCATCAGTGCCGACAGGCGATCGACCACCAACACCAGGCCGAACGGCACTTGCCAGTTGCCCGGCAGGTACACACCGATGGAGCCGGGCACGCCGGTGGTTTGTGTCCATTGCCACAACGCCACGGCAATGCCCAGGCCGAGCAGGCTGGAGAACAGATTGATCTTCGCCTTGAGCGGCCGGTGCTTCTCGCCGAGCATCAGCATGATCGCGGCGGTCAGCAGCGGCAGCAGAATGGGTGCGACGATCAGGTGGGTCATCGCCATCATTCCCTGGGCTCCCGGCCATCCACATGGTCGGTGCCGGTCAGGCCCCGGGAGGCCAGCAGCACCACCAGAAACAGTGCGGTCATGGCAAAGCTGATGACGATCGCCGTCAGCACCAGTGCTTGCGGCAACGGATCGGTGTAATGCAGCAAGTCCTGCGGTACGCCGTCCTTGATGATCGGTTCCTTGCCGATGAACAGGCTGCCCATGCTGAAAATGAACAGATTGACGCCGTAGGACAGCAGGCACAGGCCCATGACCACCTGGAACGTCCGTGGGCGCAGGATCAGCCAGACGCCGGACGCGGCCAGTACGCCGATGGCGATTGCGATGACTTCTTCCATCAGACGACCTCCTTCATGGCAACGGATTTAGGCTGGGCAGCGGTTTTGTGACCCCGCACCGATTGGTGGGCGAGGGCTGTGAGGATCAACAGGGTCGAACCGACCACCACGCCGTATACGCCGATGTCGAAGAACAACGCGCTGGCCAGGTGAATGTCACCCAGCAGCGGCAACGAGAAATGCCAGGTGTGGGTGGTCAGGAACGGATAGCCGACCAGCATCGCACCCAGCCCGGTGGCCGTGGCAAACAGCAGTCCGGTGCCCATCCAGCGCAGTGGCCGCAGGCTCATTTGCGCCTCGACCCACTGCGTGCCGGCGACCATGTATTGCAGGATGAACGCCACCGACATCACCAGCCCCGCAACAAAGCCGCCGCCCGGTTGATTGTGCCCGCGCATGAACAGGTAGAACGACACCACCAGCGCCACCGGCAACAGCAGGCGCACCAGCACCGCCGGCACCATCATGAAGCCGAGTGCGGTGTCGCTGGCATGACGCGGGTTGACCAGGTCGGTGACCACGTCCGGTGCGAGCAAGCGTTGCTGGGCCGGCAGTTGCAGGCTTTCTTTCGGTGGGCGGAAGCGGCGCAGCAGGGCGAACACGGTCAGGGCCACGGCCACCAGCACGGTGATTTCACCGAGGGTGTCGAAACCACGGAAGTCCACCAGCATCACGTTGACCACGTTGCTGCCGCCGCCTTCGGGCAAGGCGCGGCTGAGGTAGAACGAGGAAATATCGTTGGGGGTCTGGCGCGTCAGCATGGCGTAGGCCAGCAACGCCATGCCGACACCGACCGCGGTCGACAGCAGCAAGTCGCGGATCCGCCGTACCCGCGCCCGGCGCAGACTGCCGGGCAACGGCGAGACTTCCTCGATCCGTCGTGGCAACCAGCGCAGGCCCAGCAGGATCAGCACCGTGGTCACCACTTCGACCGCCAGTTGGGTCAGGGCCAGGTCCGGCRCCGAAAACCAGACGAAAGTGACGCAGGTCATCAGGCCGCAGACGCTGACCATGGTCAGGGCCGCGAGCCGGTGATACTTGGCTTGATAGGCCGCGCCCAGGGCGCAGGCGATGGCCAGCAACCACAAGGTGACGAAGACGATCGACCCGGGGATTTTCGGCCGGTCGCCCCAGTGCAGGCTGCTGTGCAGCATGGGGATCAACCCGGCCAGCACGGCGGCGAACACCACCAGGAACAACTGCATTTGCAGGCGCCGGGTGCCAATCCGCGGCTCCAGGCGACGGGCCAGGCGCATGATCGCGACCAGCGCGTATTCGAACAGGTGCTTGCCGTCCAGGCGACCAATGACCGGCGGACGGTTGAAGCGTCCGCGCTTGAATTGATTGCGCAGCAGCAGATAGAGCACGGTGCCGCAGGACAATGCGATCAGGCTCATGATCATCGGCGCGTTCAGGCCATGCCAGATCGCCAGGCTGTACTCGGGCAGCGTGCCGCCGACCACCGGTTGCGCCGCCGCCGCGAGCAGCGGGCCGACCACCTGGGCCGGGAAGATCCCCACCAGCAAACAAGTGAACACCAGCAACTCGACCGGCGCGCGCATCCAGCGCGGTGGCTCGTGGGGCGTGTGGGGCAAGTCGGTCGCGGGCGGACCGAAGAACACATCCACGGTGAAACGCAGGGAGTATGCCACGCTGAAGGTACCGGCAATGGTTGCCACGATCGGCAAGCTGAGTTCGACCCAGCGGGTGGCATTGATGAACACGGTTTCGGCGAAGAACATTTCCTTGGACAGGAAGCCGTTGAGCAACGGTACGCCGGCCATCGAGGCGCTGGCGACCATGGCCAGGGTGGCGGTGAACGGCATCAGCTTGTACAGGCCACTGAGTTTGCGGATGTCGCGGGTGCCGCTTTCGTGGTCGATAATGCCGGCGGCCATGAACAGCGAGGCCTTGAAGGTCGCGTGGTTGAGGATATGGAACACCGCGGCGACGGCGGCCAGCGGACTGTTCAGGCCGAGCAACAGGGTAATCAGGCCGAGGTGGCTGATGGTCGAGTAGGCCAGCAAGCCCTTGAGGTCGTTCTGGAACATTGCGCAGTACGCCCCGAGCAACAGGGTGCAGGCGCCGGCGCCGCTGACGATGTAGAACCATTCTTCACTGCCCGAAAGCGAAGGCCATAGCCGCGCGAGCAGGAAGACCCCGGCCTTGACCATGGTCGCCGAGTGCAGATACGCCGACACGGGCGTCGGCGCGGCCATGGCGTGGGGCAACCAGAAATGAAAGGGAAATTGCGCACTTTTGCTCAAGGCACCGATCAGGATCAGGGGCAATAGAATCGGGTAGAGGCCATGGGCGCGAATCAGGTCGCCGGCGACCAGGACCTTGTCCAGGTCATAGCTGCCGACCACATGGCCGAGCAGCATGGCCCCCGCCAGCAGGCACAAACCGCCCGCACCGGTCACCATCAGCGCCATGTAGGCGCCGCGCCGGGCATCGGCGCGATGGTGCCAGTAGCCAATCAACAGGAACGAGAAGAGGCTGGTCAGCTCCCAGAAAAACACGATCTGGATCAGGTTGCCGGAGATCACCAGCCCGAGCATGGCGCCCATGAAGGCCAGGAAAAACGCGAAGAAACGCGGCACCGGATCGTTCGGCGACATGTAGTAGCGGGCGTACAGCGAAACCAGGGTGCCGATGCCCAGCACCAGCATGGAGAACAGCCAGGCGAAACCGTCCATGCGCAGGACGAAGTTCAGGCCCAGGCTGGGCAGCCATGAAAACTCTTCGCGAATGACGCCGCCATGGGCGATCTGCGGGTACAGGAATGCGACCTGAAGGGTGCCGATCAGGGCGATCAGGCCGGCTAGCAGAGATTCGGCGTTACGGGCATTGTGCGGCAACACGGCCGCCAAACAGCTGCCTATGAAAGGCAGAAGCAGTAGAACTATCAGGGACATAGGCTTCTAATCTGCGGAAGTTTGTGAAGCATCATACGTGCCAGCTCCCGGATCACCAAACGCCAAGCTGTCGCAGAATCCTACACGGTAGACGGAAAAGCCCTGATTCACATTGTTTCAGATAGAGGTTGGGGAGCCAGATAGGCCGCCATCGCGAGCAAGCTCGCTCCCACAGGGTATGAAGGTGTACACAATCTTGTGTTCAACCCAAAACACTGTGGGAGCGAGCTTGCTCGCGATGGCGGCCTATCTGGCAATGCAGAGTTTGCGGTTTATCGCTGTGTTTCCTGCTCCAGCTCCTGCTCAGCCGCAGCTTTGCCCTTGGTCTTCAACTCACTGACTATCACCGCCGCTACAATCAACCCGGCCCCGACCAGGGCAATCGCCGGCAAACGTTCCCCGGCGATGCGCCCGACAATCCCGGCCCATACCGGCTCACCGGCATAGATCAGCGTGGCGCGGGTCGGTGACACGCTTTTCTGTGCCCAGTTCATCGCCACCTGAATCGCCGCGCTTGCCGCCCCAAGGCCCAGCGCGCTACACAGCAGCAACCACGAGAAATCCGGAATCGCCTCGTTGGTCGGCACCACCATCAGGAACGACAGCACCGAAGTCACCGCCAGTTGCACCGCCGTCACCCGGCGCACATCGACCTGGCCGGCATAGGTGCTGATCAGGATGATCTCGGCCGCAATGGCCACGGCGCTGATCAAGGTGGCGATTTCACCGGAGCTGAAGTTGAACGCCGCACCGGACGGCCCGGACAACAGCATCAACCCGCTAAAGGCCAGCATGATGCCGATGCTGGGCATCAACCCCGGGCGCCGCCCCAGCACCAGCCATTGCAGCAACGGCACGAAAGGCACGTACAGCGCGGTAATGAATGCCGATTGGCTGCTGGGAATGCTCTGCAACCCGACCGTCTGCAAGCCGTAGCCGAGCATGATCGCCACGCCGATAAACGACCCCGCCTTGAGTTCGAACAAAGTCATGTCGCGCAGATGACGCCAGGAGAACAGGGCGACGATGCTCGCGGCGGCGGCAAAACGCAGGCCGACGAAAAACATCGGGCCGCTGACGGTCATCGCGTGCTGTACCAACAGGAAGGTACCGCCCCAGACCATCGTGATCAGCACCAGCACGCATTCAGCCTTGCTGAACCGTGTGAAACGGGAGGAAGCCTTTGGGGAGTTCACCAACGTCATGACCTTGCACGCTACTGGAGGGGGACGCACAATGCGTCGAATGTTGCGCAGTATACTGCCCAACCCCACCCAGTGAGCAATATAGTGCACAAAGATTCTACCCAACGGGCTTCGGTCCTCCAGCACGTCAGTCAAAACGTCCGTCGTTTGCGTCATGCCGCCGACCTGAGCCAGAGCGCGCTGGCGGAAAAGTCCGGTGTCAGCCGTCGAATGCTGGTGGCGATCGAGGCGGGGGAAAAGAACGTCAGCCTGACCACCCTCGACCGGGTGGCCGAAGCCCTCGACGTTGCCTTCAGTGATTTGATCCAGGCGCCCGACGCCCGCGATCCCAGTCGTATCAATGAGCTGGCCTGGACCGGTACGATCCCCGGCAGCAAAGCGGTGTTGCTCTCCAAGGCCCAGGCCAGCCGCGAAGTCGAGCAGTGGGAGTGGTGCCTGCAACCGGGCGAGGTGTATCCGTCGGAGCCGGACGCCGATGGCTGGAGCGAGCAGATTTATGTCTTCGAAGGTTGCCTGACCGTTATGCTCGGCGACCAGCCACAGCCTATCGCCGCGGGTGAATTCTTCATGTTCGCCAGCAACCAGCCGCACTGTTATCGCAACGACGGGGCGGTGGCGGCGCGGTTTGTGCGTAACGTGGTGATCTGAACAGGGAGAGCACGATGGACCAGACCTTGACCAATGACGCCGACATCCTGATTGTCGGCGGCGGCCTCAGTGGCGCGATGCTGGCGGCGCAATTGATGCGCTTGCCGGGCCAGCGCCGGGTGCTGGTGATCGAGCCCCGGGCCGAATTGGGGCGGGGCGAAGCCTACAGTGCGGTGGAACTGGGCCATACGCTCAACGGCAATGCGGCGCGGATGAGTGTCGATCCGGACAACGCCGACGACCTGACCCAATGGCTGACCGGGTACATCGCGGCGGGCGGCTGGCCGGAATCGGATCAGCAGCATGTGCCGATCAGCGAACTGTTTCCACCACGGGGCGTATTCGGCCTGTACGCCCGACAGCGCCTGGCCGAAGCACAGGCGGTGGGTGCACTGAACGGTTCGACGGTCGAGCATGTGCAGGCCGAGGCGGTCGATTTGCAAACCGATGCCGACACCGTGCGGTTGACCTTGAGCGATGGCCGATGCGTGCAGGGCGCGTTTGCGGTGCTGGCCACCGGAATGTTTCCCGCCGCGCGCACGCCACAAACCGAATCCAGCGGCTTGAATGCGGCCGCCCTCGATCCGTGGGACGTGGCGGCCATGCAGCGGCTCGATCCGCAATCGACGGTCATGATCATCGGCTCGGGCCTGACCATGGTCGACGCCGTGGTGTCCCTGGAACAGGCCGGGCATCGCGGGCCGATCGAAGTGTTTTCCCGCCACGGGCTGCTGCCCCATGTGCGTCGCCAGCCACCGGCCTGGGTGGATTTTCTCGCTGAGGACCTGAGTATCCGCACACCTCGCCAGCTGATGCGCGAACTGCGTCGACACTGCCGGGACGCTATCGCCCAGGGTATCGACTGGCAAGCGCCACTGGACACGGTGCGGGCACATATCGGCCGCTTGTGGCATCAGGCGACGGACGTGCAGCGTCGGCAGTTCGTGCGGCATGTACGGCCGTGGTGGGAAAGCCATCACCACCGCTCGCCACCCTTGAGCGCCGAACGAGTGGAGCGCTTATATAAAGAAGGGCGGTTACGTATTCACGCGGCCTCGTTCAAGGGACTTGAGCCTTCGACGGGCGACAGCGTCAGTATCCGCCTTCGACGACGCGGCGAGACGCAGACCTGTGTGGTCAGCGGTGCCGCCCTGATCAACTCCAGCGGTATCGAATACGACTGGCGTCGGGTGGCGCGGCCGTTACCCCGGCAACTGCTCGCCCGCGGTCTGGTGCAGCCGGGGCCGCTGGCCCTGGGCATTGCGGCAGAGGTCGATGGCGCGGTCCTGAACGCCGAGGGGCAGCCCGCCCGCCGTCTGTTTGCCATGGGCCCGCCGTTGCGCGGCATGTGGTGGGAAAGTACCGCCGTTACCGACGTGGCGAGCCAGGCCAAGGCGTTGGCCGAGCGGCTGACGGGACTCGTCGATCAGGTTGTGGGTCTGAGTACATATCCGTTGCTGCGGTAACGGCGGCTGGCGGTTTCGCCCTTACGGCGAGTCCCTTTGGCAAACGCCGGAGTGCCGGCCCAGCCCAAAGGAACCAAAGGTCTCGCCCCTTACGTACGGCCCCTCGCCAAGGCTCGGGGTTCCTTCGCTCCGGCATTCATCCGGGGGCATCGCCTCCGGTCGGCTTCGCTCGACCTCCTCTCGATGTGTTCGGCTGCGCCGAACGGCGCTGCGCGCCTACCCCCGGATGAACACCGGAACGAGGCCTTCCGAGGGGGCGGGTGGATCAAGATCAAGAGCTGCAGGCGAGCTAACGCTCGGCCTGATGAGTGGTGAGAAGCGAGGGTGTACGCCGGTCTGCCTTTGCTCTTCTGTAGGAGCGAGCCTGCTCGCGAAGGCGGCCTGACAGCCGACCTGATTTCGCGGATGTATCACTCCGTAGGAGCTGCCGAAGGCTGCGATCTTTTGATCTTGCTTGTAAGCAATAAAGCCAAAAGATCGCAGCCTCGTTGCACTCGACAGCTCCTACAGGGAAACACGCACGCATCAGAACCAGGCCGGCCGGTAGGCCGCCTCGGGCGCTGTTGCGGTACACGCCCCCTCGTGAGGCCGAGTGGAGGTTCTGCGCAGTGGGCAACCCGGCATGGATGCCGGGTTAGCCGCCGCCGGCCCAGAG
>NZ_JBFUID010000108.1:0-10237 GCF_056402055.1 Pseudomonas sp. P4_C4
AGTCTCGCTGACGTAATCGTCCAGGCTCTCGGGGAGCAGGCTCTCGGGGAGCAGGGTCCTTTGACCTCGGTGTTCACCTTGAATGAAGCGTTTCATGGGCAACCCTTGCGATGAAATCCTGGGAAATCATAGCAAGGGTTTGCTTTGGAGTTTTTACACACTCTGGGCCATGGATGGCCGATGGCGGCGGGCCCACGGAGCAGGACCGGAGCGAGGGCATGCCGAGCCTGGGCGAGGCACCGAACGTCAGGGGCAAAAGCCCTTGGTTACTTGGGGCTCTTCCAAGTGACCCGCCGTAAGGGCGGAACCGTTAGTGGCCGTTACCGCAGCAATGAATATGTACACCAGGAAGAAAATGCTCGGCCGTAAGGTCGCCATCGCTGGCAAGCCAGTTTCTACAGGTATCGGTGTTCCCCGGGATTGCGTGAAGAACCTTTTTTTATCGCGTGCCAATACCCCTCTGACACTCTCTTTTCAAGGTGTCCTGCTGAGCGCCTGCACAGTGGAACTGCTTCTAACGGCTCTTTCCTTCAGTGTTGCGAAGATCCAGAGAAGAGGGATCAAAGGAATGTGAAGGAAGGCGAGTATGCGGTTGTTATTGATGATGTTGGTGGGCTGCGCCATACACGCCAAGAGTTGGGCGAGCGCCCCCTTAGACCTGGTCATTCTCTGTGACGCCGGCTATCCACCATATAGCTATGCCGATGGGGATGAGGCCAAGGGGCTTTACACCGATATTCTGCGCAAAGCCTTTACCCGCATGCCGGAATATAACGTGCAAATTTGTCCCGTACCTTGGGCGCGCGGTCTGGCGGAAGTGGCCTTAGCCCACCGGCCTATTTACTTGCAACCACCTGCTTTAGCGCCTCGACAAAGCGCCACAGATCGCTCTTCTGCGTGTAGATGCCCGGCGACACCCGAAGTCCGCTGATGTGCCTGATCTGGCGGAATTTGACATGCACCTGGTGGGTTTTTCGAAGCTCCTGCTCAACCCATCGAGCATCACATTGATCGATAGAGAACAGGCTTACTGCGCCCAGCTCGACGGTATCGAGTGGCGTGTGGAGCCTGAAACCGGGAATGTCTTTGGCGAGGTCAACCCAGTAACGGGTCAGCTTCTGTAGGCGCGCGTGAATGACTCGCGTGCTGATTTGTGCATGGAAACGGATAGCCGGGGCAATGCCCGCCTGTATCGCCGAGTTATAGGTGCCGAGATTCCAGTGGTCGAATTTGTCGATCTGTAGCGGCGGCGGATCGAAAGGCCCCAGCAATGGCCAGGTGCTGTCGATTCGGTCACGCCTCACAATTAGCATGCCATTGCCGACCGGCGCCCCCAGCCATTTGTGGAGGCTGGTGATGAAGTAGTCGCAATCCAGGTCGCGGAAGCTGAGCGGCATCTGCGCAAACGTCTGGGCACCGTCCACCACAGTGACAATCGCCCGCGCTCGGGCTAGCGCACAGATGCGCTTGACCGGCAGGACTCGCCCGGTCCAATGCAGCATGTGGGTCAGCTGGATCACCCGGGTACGCGGGGTAATGGCCTGTGCATACGCTTGCACGATGACATTCTCATCGTCCATCAGGTCGAAGTCGACGGTCACCACTTCGATGCCTTCGCGCTGCTGACGCTGCAACCATCCGGCTATCACGCTCGGATAGTCCCACAGTGAGACCAGCACCTGGTCGCCAGCCTTCAATGGAATGCCGAAGATGGCTGTCGACAAGCCTTCGGATGAGTTGCGGTTCAGGGCGATCTCATCGGGATCGCAATCGGCCATGTCAGCCAGCTGTTGCTTGATCGCAGGGAGCTCGGCGTCGAGCTTGCTCCACATATTGACGTCCGGGTTGTGGCTGATCAGCCGATAGGCATCGATCATGGCCTGCTCTACCACCAGCGGTGGCGGACTCACTGCCGCGTTGTTCAGGTTCAATAGGGGGCGCTGCTCTGGATAGGCTGCGCACACGCGCTCCCAGAATGCTTCCTCAGCGACAGACTTGTCTGACATCAGCTGCACTTCCATTTTCGCTTCTCACCTCTGTTTGAATTGTTTACTTGGGCTTGGGCGCTCGAGTCTTCGAGCGTGCGCGTCTGAGCGTCAATAGGCGGGGCGCTGGGCTCCTCAGCGACTGGCTTATCGTCGCCCATGGATTTGCGGAACCCCCTGATCGTGTCGCCGAGGTCCGACCCCAAGCCTTTCAGGCGCCTGGTTCCGAACAGCATGACCACGATCAACAGGATGATCAGGAGTTTTCCGGTACTGAAGCCACCCAATCCCATTGACTGTACTCCGCGAGTGATTGATCGGTTTGGTGGTGGGGCCGGCGGAGGAAAACCCGTCTGCCGGCGCTAATGCGGTTCGAGTTATTTGACGACGTAGAACTTGCGCACATAGACGCTGCTCTTCCAGGCGCAGGGGGCGCCTCGGGGTACGAACACCGTATCGCCGGTGTTGACCGTCAGATCGATCCCGTCCACCACCTGAAGGGTGACGCTGCCTTCGATCAGGTGCATCAGTTCATGCAGAAGGTGCGGCCTCGCCCCGCGGGTATAGGGTGTCGAGTCCCAGACGCCGATGCGTAGATTGGTCGGTTCTTCGACAAACAAATTGTGTGAGCGACATTGCGGTGGCGGGCTTAGCAGAATTTCTGGCCCCGGTGCCGCCGAGGGAGAGAGCAGGGTTAGCGGGGAGAGCGCGGTGAGCCCGGGATGGCGCTCTTCGACGAGCTGGGTATCCGCGCAGAATGCCCAGAGAGAGTCGGGTTGCGCCTCGATCTGGAGCGACGTACCGCGGGCGATCACGGCGCTGTCGCCGGGATTTAGTTGGAGCCTGTGATCCTGACTCTGCAGGGTGACGCGTCCCGCGTGAACCACGATCGTTTCGCTATAGGGATAGTCATCGACGTTGAACTGTCCGCTCGCCTGGACCACGCCGGCAGCGATGTCATCCGGCCCGAGATAAGCAATGTGCCGGTCGAAAGGATCGGTGGCCCCCAACGAACCGGGGGTGAATTTTGTTGAAGCGGGACTGCCGTCGGCGTGTGCCAACAGCACTGCAGTGGGTTCGAGCATGAAGGTGTTTCTCCAGGAAAATGCATTGGATGTAACGCTGGTTTGTCAGCCGATGGCCTGAGTCACCAGCGCAAACTGGCGCACTGCGCCGATAGCCTGCGGTGGGGTGCCACGAGCCATTTGCGCAACGGTGTCGACCTGCTTCAGCCCGGCTTCTTCCAGCCAAGGGGCCAGTCCGCTATCGGACGGTATATCCATGCGCACGAATGCGTCCGGAACTCGGGCCAACAACACCGCGATCAAGTGCTTGGCCTGCTCTGGACTTTCCGCGATGACCGGGCCGATGCAGCGACCACGGCCGAATGGGCGCAGCATGGCGAAGGCGCGTAGCTGACCCTCGCGCTCGATACCGACCGAGTGTTCAACTACATCGAACAGATCATTGAGCACGACTTCTCGGTCCAGGCCGCTTCCGGCGTTGGCCAGTTCGATTTGGACGGCCCGATCGGCTTCGGTCAGCGGGCGGCAGCGCTCTCCGGCTGCCAGATCATTCGGTGTAGGAGCCCGCACGTGCCCCTGATGTTGTTGAATATGTCCAAAGTCAATGAATCCCTGACTGGCATAAAGTGGGGCACCGGCCAGCGTCGCATTGAGTATGGCGGTACTTGATCCGCAAGCCTCAAGTGCCAGTTCCATCAGCTTGCGACCTATACCCTGGCCCTGGTACTCATCACTGACGATCACCAGGCCGATAGTGGCGTAATGTCCCTGCGCACAGGTGAACGCGGTACCTATCAGGCGACCTCCATCTTCTACGACAAAACCCTGCGCGATGCGCTGCAACATGGCCCATTCCTCCAGGCGGTGGGGCCATTTCAGCTGTACGGACAAGGCGTGGGCCAACGGCACATCGGCCGGGGTCATGGGGCGATAGCTATACGTAGGGCGTTGCGAGTTGGACATGACAGATCTCCGTATACAGGGAGCGTGACCGGTCGGATTTCTCCGTGGAAAGTATTGGTATCTCACCTGCTGCGAGGCCTGACAAGAGGCCTCCATTGATTCGGCAGATTCTTTAAGCGACAGCTTTGTAGGCCACATTTACTGCTCAAATGAGAAGCAGGATCGGCAGCAAATACTGGATCGACTTACAGGATGCAGACCAAAGCAAAAGGCACTTCTGATGGGGAAATTGCTTAAAAAAGGCGCCCGGATGGGCGCCTCAAGGCTAAGGGCGCGTGGAGCAGACCTTCAATAAAACCGGCCGGTCCACAGGTAAAACCGGCCAGGACCAAACGTTACAGAATGCTCAGCGGATACTCGATGATCAGGCGGACCTCGTCGATATCGCTCTCGAACGAGGTCGCGCGGTGTGTAGCCTGGCGCAGGCGGAAGGACAGGTCCTTGGCGGCCCCTCCCTGGACCACGTATTTTGCTTCCAGGTCACGCTCCCACTCCTTCTGGTCGTCACCCACCTTGTTGGCATAGGCACCTTTCGGATCGGCTTTGGTGCCATCGATTTGATCACCTTTGACATAGCGGGCCATAAAGCTCAGCCCCGGTATGCCGAATGGAGCCATGTTCAGGTCATAACGAGCCTGGATGGAGCGCTCGTTGGGAGCGTTGAAGTCGGAATACTGAATCGAGTTGGCCAACCAGATCGAGTCCACACCGATGTAGTCGAAATACTCGTCGCCATCGATCTTCTGATAAGCCAGGGTGAGCTTGTGGGCACCGAAGGAATAGGCTGCCTTCGCCGACCAGCTCGTGGTGTCCAGTTTGCCGGCACGCGCTTCGCCTTGGTCCTGGGTCTTATAGGCTATCAAGCCAAAATTCAGCGACTGCTGGTCAGCCAGAGGAATCGTATAGGAGGCACTGCCGAAGTGCTGACGCCAGACATTCTCGGCCTCGCTGGTGTACGCCTTCAGGCTGAGGTTTTCGTTGATTTTATAGGTGCCGCCGATGAAGTCGACGCTGTCAGCTTCGGTCCCTCCGTATGTAGTGAGCAGCTTGTCATTGGAGTTGGTCGAATTGCGATTGTTGAATGCGGTGAAGTGGCCACCCTCGAAGGATAAGGCATCGAATTCGTTGCTCGACAGTTGGAAGCCGGTAGCTGTTTCCGGCAGCAAGCGGTTGTCACCGGGGGCGAATACCGGTGCGGTCGGGCGTTGTTCGCCGTACTTCAGCACGGTGGAGGAAATGCGCATCTTCACTGCACCGCCGATCTCGCCATAGCTATCTGGCACGTCGGCTTCGGCGGTGCGATTGTTGCTGATGGGCAGCAGGCCGTTGCCGACCCGGCCACGGCCAGTGTCCAGCTTGACCCCACCGTACGCGTAGGCATCGGTGCCGAAACCGATGGTGCCCTGGGTGAAACCGGAGGCGAAGTTGAGCATGGCCCCTTGTGCCCACTCCTCGCGATAGCCATTGCGCTCGCTGGCCGGCTTGGAGCCGTTAGTACCTTGGCTATTGCTGCCGCCATTACGGAAGTCGCGATTCATATAGAAATTACGATTGAGCAACCCGAGGCTGCTGTCTTCAATGAAGCCATTGGCTTCCTGTTGCTGACCCGCTATTGCCAGTTGCGTGGTGGCAGCAATGACAGCCAAGGAGAGAGAGCTTAGTTTTGCGATATTCATCGCTTACCCCATTTGATCTTATTAGTGTTGGTTATCTGCGCGGCAGGCGATGCTCTTGCGGCAGCTCAGGTAAACCACTGCGAAGTAAACCCGGGAGAGTCTTGTCGATCAGCGCCTTGCAGTGGACTTGACCTGCAGCCGGGCTCCGCACAGCGGTGGCTGTATCGCAGTTACGGCGAGGCCTGACAATGGGCTGCAGTCAATTCGGTAGATTGCAAAAGTTATGGCTTGACGGGCCGCAATTACTACTCAATCGGGGGAGGAGATCAGCAGCAAATGTCGGCTGATTCTTGGGGGAGGTATGCGCAGAAACAGCAAAATGGGATGAACATCAGATCTGTTTTGTATAACGCCAGATTTGCCTCTGCGAAGTAAAAATCTGGCGCCGGTTGGTTGTTACTGGTGAGTTGAAAACCGGAGGTCAATAACTTCTCTTGCGGTCAACCTGACCAAGCATTGACTCACCGCGTTGATGCCGGCGGATATTCTCCAGCAACACGCTAAACGCACTTTCCGGTTGGGTCATCGCAGCGATATGCGGTGTCAGCAATATCTGCGGATGGTGCCAGAAGGGATGGTCCGGCGCCGCCGGCTCCTGTTCCAGTACGTCGAGCACCGCCGCGCTGAGCTGGCCGCTGGCCAAAGCCTCAAGCAGATCCTCTTCTATCAGGTGCCCACCCCGGCCCATGTTGACCAAGGCAGCACCTTTGGGAAGGTGCTGGAACAACTGTCGGTTGAGAATCCCTTTAGTCTCCTCAGTCAATGGCAAGACACAAACCACGATGTCGCAACGGCCGAGGAAGGTGGGAAGTTGCTCGGCACCGGCAAAGCAGTCCACCCCGGCAATGCGATGCTCACTGCGTGCCCAGCCTGATAAGGCGAATCCAAAGGTCTGCAAGGTGGCTAGAATCTGTTGCGCCTGCGTGCCGAGCCCCATGACACCTACCCGACGTTTGGCTGCAGGTTGCAGCAGGTGAGCCTGCCAGCACCGAGCCATTTGTTGCTGGCGATAACGGAGCATATCCCGGTGCAGGCTGAGCACCGCAAAACTGGCGTACTCGCACATGCCCCGAGTGATGCTCGGGTCGAGTAAACGTACCACCGGCAGGGTCGTTGGCAGGCGGTCAAGGTCAAGTTGGTCGACCCCGGCCGACAAGGCGAACAGTACCTGCAGGTTTGGCAACAATGTTTCGAGATCGTCCGGCGCCTGCCAGGCTGCCAGGTAGCGAATATCCTTCGGATCGCCGATGTCCGGCCAGGCACGCCATTCGATATCCGGAGCGTGCTCAGCGAATAGGCGCTGCCATTGTTCGCCGCGCACCGGGTCAGCTTTATAGAGCAGGGCCATGGGTAACTTCTCGCTTTAGATTGGGAGTATCCAGCATGCCCGAGTGGCAGAGCAGGATATGTCGAAAGAATCTGCGTAAACGCATAACGTTGCGTTGTATGGGGTGCGCGTCGGCAGATTCCATGGGAGCTGGCTACAGCTGAAGGATTCTGCTGTTTACCGGGGTGAAAACAGTCGATCCGAATTTCTCAGAGGCCAAGTTCGGCTTAGACAATTGCGTCGAAAGCTTAACCTTTGGAACACATCGCAGCCGTTTCCCGGTTGCCAGGTTCACTATGGGAGATGCCATGAACAGTAAAGTCGAAGAAACCCCGAGTTTGCTCCGTCAGCGCGATCAATTCGTGCCACGGGGTTTGGTCACGGCACACCCCCTGGTCATCGACCGGGCCCAGGGTTCTGAAGTGTGGGACGTGGACGGGACGCGCTACCTGGACTTCGTCGGCGGCATTGGCGTTTTGAACATCGGTCACAATCACCCGAAGGTGGTCGCGGCAGTGCAGACCCAATTGCAAAAGATCAGCCATGCTTGCTTCCAGGTGGTGGCCTACAAACCCTATATCGACCTGGTACAGCGCTTGTGCGAGTTGGTGGGGGGCCAAGAAGCCTACAAGGCGGCGCTGTTTACGTCTGGTGCAGAGGCTGTGGAGAACGCGGTGAAGATCGCCCGCGCACATACCAATCGCCCAGCCGTTATCTCCTTTCGTGGCGGTTTCCATGGGCGTACTTTACTGGGTACGACCCTGACTGGCATGAGCCAACCCTACAAGCAAAATTTCGGGCCCTTCGCTCCAGAAGTCTTCCATACCCCATACCCTAACGCCTATCGCGGTTTCAGCAGCGAGATGGCTTTGCAAGCTCTTAACGAATTGCTGGCGACCCAAGTCGCTCCGGATCGAGTAGCTGCGATCATCATCGAGCCAGTGCAGGGCGATGGAGGCTTCCTTAGCGCGCCGCCGGAGTTTCTCCAGGCGCTGCGGGCTCTGACCGAACAACATGGCATCGTGCTCATTCTGGATGAAATTCAGACCGGTTTCGGCCGTACCGGCAAATGGTTCGGTTTTCAGCACGCCGGGATTCAGCCGGATCTGGTCACTGTCGCCAAGAGCCTCGCCGGTGGTTTGCCCATATCGGGCGTGGTGGGTCGTGCGCACATCATGGACGCGCCATTACCCGGTGGTCTCGGCGGTACCTACGGCGGTAACGCCCTGGCTTGCGCGGCGGCGTTGGCGGTGATCGAAACTTACGAACAGGATCAGTTGCTCGAGCGTGGTGAGGTATTGGGCGAGCGGCTGCGTCAGGGCCTGCTGCGCTTGCAGGCACGTTACCCTCGTATTGGTGACGTGCGCGGCACCGGCTTCATGCTGGCAATCGAATTGATCAAAGACGATGAGGCCCGCAGCCCCGATGCAGAGCTCACCCAACAACTGATCGATCAGGCCAGGGTTGGTGGGCTGTTGGTGATCAAATGCGGGGTTTACCGAAATGTGCTGCGCTTCCTTGCTCCTCTGGTAACCGAAGAAAGTCAGATCGACGAAGCGCTGACAATTCTTGAAGCGGCATTGTTGCGAGTGTTGGATTAATCTCAGGTCTCGGTTGGCGCAATGTAGCAATGCGCCGACCGAGGGCATTTAGCGCACATGGATTGATGAATGCATCATGGGAGGCTACACACCATGTACCTGACTGATTATCGTGCACTGTTGATCGATTGCGACGAAGTCCTGGTCGATCGGGATTCCGGTATCTGGACGGCCCTGCAACCTTTGCTCGAAAACCATCCGGGCATGCCAGGCAGGGAAGAGGTATTGGCTGAGTTTGACGAGGCGGTGCGCACGCTCTATCCACGTTTTTCCGAGCTGGGCTTCAGTGGCTTATTGTGCTTTGCCCATCGTCAGCTGGCAGAGCGTTTTGGGCTCAAGGCCAGTTGGGAAGAGGGCATGAGTTTCGCCCGTTCGGCGTGCAACTGGTCGTTGTTCGAGGACGCGCCCGGTGCCATGTTGTATCTGCGCAAATTCTATCGGCTGCTGGTGTACTGCGATCGAGATGCCGAGGATCGCGAACAGCTCTGCGAGCGTTTGGGGATTGTGCCCGAAGACCTGCATTCCCGAGCCAGTAATCCATTGGAGGACAGCGAGTGGTTGCTGGCCAACAACCTGGAGCCCAAAAATATTCTGCAGATTTCCAGACCTCCTGCGCAGCCGCCAAAATTGGCTGGTTTGTGCCTGATCCGCCGTGGTCATGAGAATTATACCCAGGAATATTCCGCAGATTTTCACATCACAAGCATGGCCGACCTGGTCGCTCAGCATCAGCTATCTTTGCGACGTTGAGTTTGCTAAAACCACTGTCTATCTGAACGGCAATCAAGAGGTACACGATGGAAGGTTTAATTAAACTAGACCGAATTGATATCAGTATCCTGGTTGAGCTTCAAAAAGACGGTCGAATGACCAACGTCAGTCTGGCCGATGCGGTGGGTCTGTCATCCAGTCCATGCTTGCAGCGGGTAAAGCGACTTGAATCGGCCGGCTATATTTCCGGGTATAGAGCTCATCTAAACCTTGCCAAGATCACCGACTCGGTCACGGTATTTACTGAAATCACGCTCAGCGACCATAAACGGGAGGACTTCGCCAAGTTCGAGTCCAATATTCGTTTGGTCGATGAGGTACTGGAGTGCCATTTAGTCAGCGGCGGTTACGATTACCTGGTGCGCTTCATGACCTGCAGTATTCAGCATTATCAGGAAGTGATCGAAGGGCTGCTGGACAAGAATATCGGTATATCCAAGTACTTCAGTTACATCGTCATTAAATCCCCAGTACTTAAAGATGGGGTCCCGCTACGTAGGCTATTGCGTCACTGATGCCACCCAGAGCAATGGGATCAGACGAAGTAAGAAACAGAACGAAGTCCAAATCCATATTGCTCAGCCGTTTCCGGATATGACTTGTCGTTAAAAGAGCACAACACCATCACGGGCTGGCTTGAGATGTCGGCTGTAGCGCTTGCGAGCCGAGCACGATTAATCAGTGCCAAACATTTAACAAAAACAACTATTCACCGAGGTAAGAAAGATGAGTGCGGCTTCCCTGTATCCCGTTCGTCCCGAGGTTCTGGCTAACACGCTGACCGACGAGGCGACCTACAAGGCCATGTACCAGCAGTCGGTCGTCAACCCGGACGGCTTCTGGCGCGAGCAAGCCAAGCGCCTCGACTGGATCAAGCCTTTCACCACGG
>NZ_JBFUID010000109.1:0-10152 GCF_056402055.1 Pseudomonas sp. P4_C4
GAATATGTACACCAGGAAGAAAATGCTCGGCCGTCAGTTGCCATCGCTGGCAAGTCGGATCGCCGCACCGCAGCTTCTACAGGTATCGGTGTTCCCCGGAATTCCGTGAAGAACCAAATAAAAGCCCCTGAATCGAGAGATTCAGGGGCTTTCGTTTGACCGGATACTCGTCTTGACTGATCAAGCCCAATGCCTGCTATTGGCTGTGGACTCAACCGGTCGATGCAACAGATTGGCTAAATCGTTCAGCGGTCGTTTCGTTGTTTGTTATGGCATGTCATAGCTCAACGAGCTGCAAACATCCCTGTTGACAGGCTGTAAGAATCTCTTGCGCCAATTGATCATCGGCCACAGCTCGAGCTAGTGCCAAGCCACCAATCATCCCTACGGCAATTTGCAAAGCATGCTGGCGTGTATCCGCCTCTGTCGTCGATTTCAGTCCGGACTCCAGACGTGTGATGAAAGCTGCGAGCACTTGGGTGTAGCTTTCCTGGATGGCTCCGTCCTGCCGAGCAGCATCATTGACCATGAAGGCTAACGGACAGTGCATACGGCTTGCATCCCGATGGTCCATGCGGAGATAGTCTTTCACTACCTGCTGCAAACCATCTTTACCAGCCTCTTCCAGTATCGCGCCCCCCGCGTTCGCGGCATTTCTAATAGCTTCGGTGTAAAGCTCCGTTTTGGATGCGAAGTGACTATAGAAGGCCCCTCGGGTCAATCCCGCACTCTCCATAATTGAGTCGATACTGACTTTTTCGAAACCTTCCAGTGCGAAGAGTCGCGCTGCGCTATCCAGAATCATCTGTCGAGTGGTTGCGCGCTGTGTAGCAGGCCAGGGCATGCGTCTTCTCCTCAGTAAAGCGTGAGATGGAGTATGACAAAACGGGACTTTATGTTCTTGAACATAAAGTCATACCGACCAGAATTGCCGACTCTTCCCTCAAGGAGCTACTCATGAAATTGCACATACTGGGACCTGGATTTAGCACCTTCGTACGTAGTGTCAGACTTTACTGCGAAGAGAAAGCGCTAGATTACACACACGGGATGCAGGTGGATGGTAAAACGATCACGCTCCACAGCCCTGAACACAAGGCACTGCATCCTTTTGGCAAGGTCCCGGTTTTGCTGCATGGAGAGCGGAGCGTAATTGAAACAACCACCATTTGCCGCTACCTGGATGAAGCCTTTGCGCATACTTCTCCAAGACCCGCTGACTTGGCCCAGCAGGTAAAGGTCGATCAGTGGTCCGCTGCCCTGGCGATGTATGCCGATGATCGACTGATACGTCGTTATCTTTTACTGCTGGTTTCACCTGCGCAGCCGTCACGCCCTATTGATAGAGAAGCTGTGACTACCGCCGAGCCAATGGCGATCCAGACACTTGGGCTGCTGGCGAAGCATTTGGACGGGCAGCAATTTTTCTGCGGGGCGGACTACAGCATGGCGGACGCCATCCTGACGCCTATGCTCGATTATTTGGAACGCGTGCCCGAAAGTGCGCAATGGCTGAAAAAAACATCAAATCTTCGTGATTATCTTTTTCGCATGCGATTGCGCCAGTCAGGGCGTAACGTGTTGACCGAGCCGAACTTTAGTTAATACAGAAAATGATGGACTTATCGTTCGCCCAAGGGCCGCTCCTGGCCGAAATCGGACCTCGGTGAACGTCCGCTATTGGCTTCTCTGTTTCACAAACTGAAATGTAATCCTAACTTCCTCAGAACATCGTCCTGCTTCGCTGATTTTTTCTGCGGACACAACACATGGCACCGTTGCTCCAAAAAGGCCTGCCTACCAGGTTCAGTTTTCAAATCGTAGTCAGTGACTGGTGAATACGCTAAAGCCGCGCGCGACCATTGCTGGTGCGATTGCTTCTACGACCCGAGTAAGAGGTCAACGCCAGTACAGCAATAAAGCGGCCGACTGGTGCTGAGGGCAGCGTCTCGGGACTCGCAGCTTATGCCGGTTTCAGGAGCGGGCCCGCAAGCGGCGAGTGCGCAATGCCCCCCACCCGCTGCCGAACGCAGCTTTAAGGAACGCCCAGAATCCACTTTCGTTGGGGCGAGGTTCGCCACCTTTGGCAATGCGTTTGAGTTGTCCGGTGTACCAGAGGATTTCCATAATCCCCATGCGATCCACGGCCTTGATGCCGGTATTGATTGGTCGCACCTGTTGATTGCTGTCGCTCCCCTTCAGCAATGCCGCTGGGGCATCCGGATCAATGGCCAACAATCGTGCCAGACCGACCACATCCAGCGATCCGGAGCGCAGTGCCTCGTTCATCCCTGCCGCAGTGCGAAAACCGCCTGTGACCATCAAGGGCACTTGCACGTTAGCTCGAACCTTCGCGGCGAACTCCAAGAAGTAGGCTTCGCGCGCTACGGTAGAGCCTTTTTTCGGCTCATGCATCGCACCACTCATGGCTGGAGCCTCGTAGGTGCCGCCGGATATCTCGATTAGATCAATACCCGCGTCGATCAGCGCGCGGATAGTTTCCATCGACTCCTCTTCAGTGAAGCCACCGCGCTGGAAATCAGCCGAGTTGAGTTTAATCCCCACCGGAAAGTCCGCTCCGACCTGGCGTCGAATTTCGGCGTAGACGGCCAGCACAAAACGGCGACGCTTCTGCGGTGTGCCACCCCATTCGTCTTCGCGCCGATTGTGATGGGGTGAGAGGAACTGATTGATTAGGTAGCCGTGTGCTCCGTGGATTTCCACGCCGCCGAATCCAGCTTTTTTGCAGATGGCGGCACTGCGCCCGAAGCGCTCGATGATGTCTTGGATCTCGGCAACAGTGGCTTCACGCGGGGTTTCGAAAAAGGCAGCCATATCCTCTCGGAACGGAACAGCCGATGGAGCAAGGTTGCTGGCGTTCAGCCCCTTTGTCGATTGTTTGCCAGGGTGGTTGAGTTGCACCCAGATCGCTGCCCCCTGGTCGGTAGCAACCTTCGCCCACTGTCGCAGTACCGGCAGATCTTTCTCGTCCTCAATGACGACATTGCCCGGTTCGCCAAGGGCGCGACGGTCAATCATCACATTCCCCGTAATGATTAGTCCCAGACCGGAAGCTGCCCAGCGACGGTAGAGTTCGACCAGCCCCAGGGTGGGACGGTTATCGTAAGTGCCGAGCGTCTCGCTCATCGATGCCTTGGCCAGTCGATTGCGCAGCACGCTTCCGTTGGGCAGTTGCAGGGATTGGTTCAGCAGGTTTGTTTCAGCTTTCATCTGGTGTTCCCACAAGGCTGGAATGAGGAAGAGCAGCAAGCAATGTGTCCGGTAAGTTTTCCGGATTGAATTCGAGCGCTTGAAACAGTTGCTCGAAGGTTTCGAGCTGTGTGTGCGGTAGATGAGCCCGACCTTCGCGCAATGCATCTGCCGGCGAAATTTGTCGTAGGGCCAGCGCCATGAAGGTATTCAGATCGCAGTGGATGACCACATCGGCCGCTGGGGCATTACCTGAGCGCGCGAGTATCTGGCTGTCATCCACGCGTATGTGGAAGACTTCCTCGCCGACGTGAAACTCGTATGTGGCGCGTAATCCAGTGCTCGCATCGGAGCAGCCAATGCCCGTGAGGCTGAGGGCTATGAGTTCAGCGCGTGCAGTTGCGGGATCGATGCGTTCGTCCACTGGCAAGCTCAGCCCCCAGAGTCCTAGCGCGAGCAGTGGTTTACGCAACTGCTCCCCCAATTCCGTTAGTTCGTAGGCGGCTATTGGCGCTGTAGCAGGCTTGGCGATTCCGTTGTCTACCAGCACCTTCAGGCGTGCGGACAACCGGTTAGTCCCCATTGCCGGCAATACCGCCAACAGCTCTTTGAACCGCTTTGGGCCCAATAGCAGTTCGCGGAGCACCAATAGCGTCCAGCGCTCGCCTAGCACATCGAGGCTTCTGGCAATCGGACACAGCTGCCCATAGGTCTTGTTTAGCATTTTGTCAGGCGCCATCGTCGTTAAAACGCAGTGCGGTCATAGGGAGCGACCAATTTGGGTGGCTGCAGGTAAGCAGTCAGTCCCTGGAAAAACATTACCTTGAGGAAATCACCGCTGATAACCAACTCCTCGTTACCCAGCCCTCTAAGGAACGCTGCCTGGCTGTCCTTGGCCGAGAGAATTGCAAAACCCTTATCGGCGTCTTTAAATTTCAAAGTGAAGCGCGGATTGTCGGCCAGGCCGGCAACGGAGCGGATGGCGCCGTTTCGGATGACGAAATAGCGGCCGACACCTGCATCGGTACGGATCTGGAACACAAGATCCTCGCCTGCGATGTAGCGGGCGCAATCGGGGTTTTTCCTGACCTGCCGTTTCAGCAGTTGAGTGAACATCCACAATAGAAATTTGAACTTGATCATGGTGACAACCTTGAGTCGGTGGATCGGGGTTGACGTTATTCGCTGAGAAACCTGGCGGCGTGATAGAGAAAGCGCTCCGGGTACTGGAACTGCGCGCCGTGCCCGGCATCCGGATAAATAAACAACTGCGCGTTCGGCAGATTGCGCGCCATGTAGAACGAGTTGATGGTCGGAATCATTACGTCGTGCACGCCATTAAGGATAAACGTCGGTTGCTTGATTTGACGTAAGTAGGCAAACGGATCGTCTTCGGACACCCTCGGCAGATACAGCATGTTTGCCTCGATCTGCGCCGATGCAACTTCCTGCGAAGTAGGCGGATCCTGATCCTCGCGCTGATGCCGGCGCTCCCAGAATTCGCTTGCAGCTCGCTTTGCCACCTCGGAACGGCCAAAAAACAGGTACTCAAAGTCTTCGTAGGTCGGAACTGGACGCGGCGCGGTCGTCAGTACCTCAGGTTCCATGTCCGGGTTGCCTCCACGCGGGCCTGTACCCAATAGCATCAGCTTACGAATAAGTGCGGGATGTCGCCATGTCAGATCCAACGCCTGGAAGCCGCCAAGTGAGAAGCCCAATACATCGATTTTCTCCAGGCCCAAGGCACGTACGAAGGCGGCGGCATCATCAGCCATGTCTTCAATGCGACGACGTGGCTGGCCGGAGGACGAGGCCACGCCACGACCATTGAAGAGGATCACTTCCCTGCCCTGGGCCAAGCCGTCGGTCATCAGCGGATCCCAGTGATCCATGCCACCGCGAAAGTGCTGAAGCATCAGCAGCGGCGGCTGTTCGGTGGCCGTATTTCCCCACCTGCGGTAGGCGAAGCGGTCGCCATCGATCTCGCTGAAGCGGGTTTGGGCAGTCTGATGCGTATCGGTCATGTCTTTCCTCACGAGCGGTTTCGGATTCTGAGGCTGGAGCAATTCTAGCCTGTGATCGCCGGCATTTACTATACAAAAAATATAGCATTAATGAAATACGAATCGTATAGTGAATTCGTGACTGGGCTTTGCTCTGCTTTTGCAGGCCATGACCTCTCCAAAAAAATAAAAATGGGAGCGTAACGTGGAACTGGTTTTCGACTTTGACTTCATCGTCATAGGCTCGGGCTTCGGCGGCAGCGTTTCGGCGCACCGGTTGACGGAGAAGGGCTACCGTGTTGGCGTGATGGAAATGGGGCGCCGTTGGCGTGCCGAGGACTTTCCGAAAAGCAACTGGGATCTGCGTAGATGGATGTGGATGCCCGCACTGAAAATGTTCGGCTTCTACAGCATGCGGATGTTTCGACACGTGGTCGTCGCAAGCGGCAATGCGGTCGGCGGAGGCTCCATCACTTACGCCAACGCACTGCTGAGGCCTTCGGATAAGGTTTGGGACGAGGGCTCGTGGGCAGGTCTGGCAGATTGGAAGAGCATCATGCCGAGGCACTATGCAGAGGCCGAGAGAATGCTGGGAGTGACTGAGGGCAAAATCCTGGGAGAAGCGGATTTGCGTCTTAAAAGGATGGCGGAGCTAAATGGCGTCGCCCACACCTTTCACGCACCCAATGTTGGTACCTTCTTCGCTCCGGAGGGCGAGGTCGCAGGCAAAACCTATCCCGATCCGTACTTCGGCGGTGAAGGCCCTGAGCGAGGCAGTTGCGTGGGCTGCGGCGGCTGCATGATGGGCTGCCGGCACAATGCCAAGAACACACTCGACAAGAACTACCTGTTTTTGGCTGAGAAGCACGGAGCTCAAGTCTTTGCGCAAACTCAAGTCGTAGACGTCCGACCGTTGAATGGCAAGGTGGACGGCAGCGACGGCTACGAGATCCACACGCAATGTTCGACTTCCTGGTTCCGCAAGAATAAGCGGGTCTTCCGCGCCCGAGGCGTGGTGTTCGCGGCATCCTCGTTAGGGACGATGGAGTTGCTGTTCCGGCTCAGGGAGAAAGGCTCTCTGCCTGGTATCAGTCAGGATCTGGGTAAACGGATACGCACCAATGCCGAATCACTTATCGGCGTCCGCTTCCCTTCCACAGATAAAAGTATGTCGCCAGGCTTGGCGGGCGGGGCCAGTATCTACTTGGACGAGCACACTCATATAGGTGTCGTACGCTATCCGGAAGGGTCAGATGCCATAGGGCTGATGATGACGCTGATGAGCGGTGGTCGCCCTGGCTGGAGGCGAATTGGTACTTGGATACTGACATTACTCAGGCACCCGATGCAGGCCCTACGGGTACACAACCCCAGAGGCTTCGCACGGGAAAACATGTTGTTGCTTGTGATGCAAACGGTCGATGCTCATATCAATATGCGTCTTAAACGTCGCTGGTACTGGCCTTTTGGAAGCCGACTGGTGACAGAAGGCGGCCCAATTCCTACGTTCATCCCGCAAGCGAATGCCTTCGTCGAAAAGGGTGCCAAGGCACTAGGTGGTATAGCGACCACCTTCCTCAGCGAAATCCTGTTYAACATTCCAACAACCGCGCATTGCATGGGCGGTTGCGCCATGGCGGAATCCGACGACCATGGTGTCATGGACGCGCAAAATAGAGTGTTTGGATATCGCAACCTGCTGATCTGCGACGGATCAATGCTCAGTGCCAACCTTGGCGTGAACCCAAGTCTGACGATCACTGCACTCGCGGAACACGCGATGTCGCACATACCAGCGAAAGGGAAATCTCAAGTCGAAACTCGGATTGCGATGACCCAGTTGGAATAACGGGTTGCTTTCAACTATCCATGTCCAAAAATCATACAGGACGACGCGAATCATGCCTTCTACAGAACCCTTCTAAAGAAGCCGCAAGAGAACTTTTAAATCGATAAAAACCACATCAATACAGAACCAGATTGGTCATATTAAAGAACTGCCATCCTTAGCGGGAAACGGCACCACCGCCTAAGCCTAAAAACAAAAACTGGTCATCCAATGAATACAAAAAAAACAGTTGAACCATCAGCTGGCGTGACACATCATCCCTGCCCTAGCGTCCAATCCAAACTTAAAACAAACTCACACCTTACCCCGCGCAGTTCAATACTATTCGGGGCGACTCTATTACTAACACTAGGGACTCCATCTGCTTCATGGGCAAATGGACTTGCGCTCAACGAACAAAGCGCTAGTGCTGCGGGGACTGCTTATGCTGGCCGCTCCTCGTCAGCAATAGACGCCAGCACCGTGTATGGTAATCCAGCGGGTTTAAGTAAAATCAAAAAAATAGAGGTCAGCGGCGGACTGGCATTAATTGACGCAAACGTTAACATAAGCGATGCAAGAAGTACTGCCCCAGGTACCACTGACGGCAACTCAGTACCTCTTACAGCTATTCCTTTTGGATACTTCTCTTCGCCAATCGACGATCGTTTTAGCGCTGGCATTGGTCTGTATGCGTCATACGGTCTCGTTAATGATTATGAGAGTTCCTTCCAAGGTCGCTACCATGGTTCCTACAGCAAGGTTCAGGTTAAAACATTGCACCCTGCTGTCTCGTACCGCTTAAACGATCAAGTAGCTATTGGCATTGGCACCACATTCAATCGTATTGAGAACAACCTCCAGTCCTATTTGGCCACAGGAGCTTTGAATGATGGCAAGGACACGCAGCTTACTGTAAAAGGCAATGATACTGCAATTGGCTATAACTTGGGCCTGATGGTTGATATGAACGAATCAACCACGTGGGGATTAACTTATCACTCAAAACTTGACTTCCATGTTGATGGCCACACTAAAATAAGCGACAGTCCCGGAGCACTTGGCCTCGATGGAAAATACAACAACAAGATGGATGTGACACTACCAGAGTCAGTGGATACATCATTCACCCATCGCTTTGATGAACGCTGGACTGTTTACGCAGGTGCTATCTGGACTCGGTGGAGTCGAATCCAGAGGATTGAAGCAATCAATAGTGGATTACCCTCCCCAGGCCAACAGTCAGGATTCGGTGCCGTTGGAGACGACTTCAAACTTCATGATACCGTGTCGACAGCCATTGGCGTCTCGTACCAACTCTCTTCGCAGTGGCTACTTCGCAGTGGCTTGGCTTCTGATCCTTCGCCGGCCCGCAACTCCGACCGAAACGTTCGACTTCCAGTAGGAAACCGAAAAGCCTTGGCTTTTGGTGCCGCTTACTCACCCAACTCTGATCTGACTATCGATATAGCCTATACCTATCTATGGGAGTCAACCACATCTGTTAATCAAACCGATACAAACGGTTTACAACCCGGGTTTAGCGCTAAATACAACAATAGCGCACACATTATAGCAGCACAGCTAACACATCGATTTTGACGTCCCTTTGGCGTGGCAGCTTGAATGATGCCATCGTTATTCTTGCTGACTAAGAGTGTTTTGATTTTAGTCACCCTTGTCCCAACTCCGCTAATTAATAAGATAGTCAAATGAGGTCTGAAAATGAAAACCAGCAAAGCACAGGCGCGGACAAATCGGGTACGCGTTGTTGAATCAGCTTCAGTGCTGTTCCGCGAGCGCGGCTATGACGGTATCGGGGTTAAGGAATTGATGGCGGGGATCGGACTCACTCATGGAGGGTTTTACAACCAATTCAGCTCAAAGTCGTCACTGATGATCGAAGCTACGTCGTTCGCTCTTTCCCAAATGACTGCTGACGCCAATGCGAGTGACTTCATCAATTACTACGTTTCCCGTGCTCACCGTGATTCAGTCGGCCAAGGGTGCGCGATCGCTGCGCTCGGTGGCGATGCTGCTCGTCAACATAGAGATATCAAGTCCGTATTTGAGACTGGCATAGAGAAGCTGATATCAGGCTTGAGTTCCGGGCTATCCGCTGACGAGCAAAAGGAAGCCCGTGCCAAGGCAGTTTCATTGTTGGCACAAGCGGTCGGAGCCATTGTACTGTCGCGGGCCTGCCCAGATGATGCGCTGCTAGCCGACGAGATCCTGGACAGCTGTAAGCTGTCGCTCGCCATTTAGTTAGCGCCCAGAAGCATGTGTTTCGCCCGCAAGAGCCCCAATTGTTGGCACCGATGCCGAATTGACCCAGTTGCCGAGATGTCACTGACCCAGTCTGTTCCTCTCGAACCATTGCCTATGCGGGATTTGTGCAGATTTTGAGGTGGGTCAGTCTTGCTTCAGCTCGTGGGTCAATTCGGCGCCGGCGTCAACAGGACGTGTCAGCGCAGAGGCAAATTGACCAGCTCAGAACTCTCGAAATGAGCGCGATACGTTTATGCTGCACCCTTAGAGAAGCGGAATGCTGTAGCTTACAAACACGCGGTTCTGATCTTGATCACGGGCGGCTTCGCTATTGGATTTACCGTTACGCCAGCCGAAGCCAACACCTTTGAGCGTGCCCGACTGAAGGACGTAGTCTAGAAAGATATCCCTTTCCCATTCTTTCTGATTGTCGCCGGATCTCGTCTTGATATTGTCCCCGGAGACGTACATGACCGAGGCTTTCAGGCCAGGGACACCCAGGGCRGCAAAGTCATAGGCGTACTGACCGAATGATGTACGCTCCCCTGCGCGGGTGAAGCTCTGGATCAGACGATCTGTATACAGGTACAAGCTGCTGCCTCCGGCGCCTTTATCTACCAGGCTACCTTGGTTGAGCTGGGTGAAGCTGCTACCGTCCGAAACGCTTTGGTAGCCCGCAGTTATCGCATGGCCGCCAAGGGTGTATATCAATGCAGCGCTCCAGAGACGGTTGTCGATCACGCCATCACCGTTTTTGGTGTAGCCACTGATTCTGTAACCCGATGTGCCGGAGCTGTTTTCACCTGACGAGTCAGTTTTGAAGTAGCGCAGGTCGGTTTTCAG
>NZ_JBFUID010000110.1:0-9466 GCF_056402055.1 Pseudomonas sp. P4_C4
GCCCAAGGACTCGACCTTTGCCTTGCGCGGCAGCGGCGGGATGGCCAAGGCCGTGGCGAGCGCCTTGCGCGATGGCGGGTATGAAAACGGCCTGATCGTGGCCCGCAACGAGCGCGCCGGCCAGGCGCTGGCGCAGTCGTTGGGGTATGAGTGGCAGGCAGAGCTGGGGAATCGTCGCCCGCAGATGCTGGTCAACGTCACCCCGATCGGCATGACGGGAGGACCGGAGGCCGATCAACTGGCCTTTGAGGCGGACGTGATCGAAAAAGCGGAAACTGTGTTCGATGTGGTGGCGATTCCCTCGGAAACACCGCTGATCGTGCGTGCTCGTGCCGAAGGCAAGCGGGTCATCACCGGGCTGGAAGTGATCGCGATCCAGGCACTGGAGCAGTTTGTGCTCTACACCGGTGTACGCCCGACGGACGAGCAATTCCAGAAGGCCGTGGCGTTTGCCCGCAGCTAGGCGATGTAGCCTCTGTAGGAGCTGGCTTGCCAGCGAAGAGGGCGGCCCATTCAACATCGACGTTGCCTGACAGACCGCCTTCGCTGGCAAGCCAGCTCCTACAAGGGATTGAGGGTGATCGCTGGTTTCGTACCAGACACCAATCAATGCGGGGGCTGCGTTTACTCGAGGCGGGCCAGTCGTTCTTCCAGTGCGGCGATGCGTGCTTCCAGTTCTTCGATACGTTCCACAGAAACCCCGCTGCCACCACGCTCGGCCGGGTTTTGCCGTGCCGCCATGATCGCCTCGATATCCGCCGGGTCGCCCAGGGCGTGCGTGTAACGGTCTTCGCGCTGGCCGGCCTGACGCGGAATCAGTACGGCCAGGCCCCGGGCAATCAGGCGTTCGAGTTGATGCACCACCTGTTCGGCATCTTCGAATTCATGCATGCGGCCGCTGCGGGTCAGCAGTTCATTGACGGTCTGCGGGCCGCGCAGGAACATCAGCCCGGTCAGGATGACCTGCGCCGGCACCAGTTCCAGGGCCTTGTCGACCCGGTGCTCCCAGCGGTCGGCGCGGCTGCCCATCACCAGTCTGGCGAAACCGCGTCCTTCGAGGACGCGCAGGCTATGGCCGACCTGGCCTGGTGTGAGGTTCATCACCGGCTCGCGGCTGGTTTTCTGGTTGCAGGCAATCACCAGGGCATTGAGGGTCAGGGGATAGGTTTCCGGGCTGGTGGCCTGTTTCTCGATCAACGAGCCCAGAATGCGGATTTCCGTACTGTCGAGCCGCTGCTCGTCTAAAGTCGTCTCTTGCTCAGTGCTCATGGTTCTGCATCCTTACCCGATTCATGTTTTTCACTTGCGTGAGTGCACTTTAGATGGGCAAGCGCCAATGGCAACCGAATTCGTTGCGTCATCAAGTGAATGATGACAAAAAGTGTATGAAATATTAACGCCATTTTTACAATTGGCCGGGCACCGTATGCGGGGTCGCGCGCGAGTGCGTCCACAGGGCGGGATATTGTTGGCGTCATCGCCCAAAATAGCTGAACCCTGCATCGAGTCGGCCGGTGTACGACACCTTCATTCGCCTCTGATAAAAGAAATCCAATAAAGGCGAGAGTGACTCTATGAGCCAAGACATTTTTGTATCCGTACTGATCCCCGCCAAGAACGAAGCGAACAACCTCAAGCCATTGCTTGAGGAAATCCGCGTCGCATTGGCCGCTGAATCGTACGAAATCATCGTCGTCGACGATGGCAGCACCGATGCGACCCTGCAGGAATTGCGGCAGATCCGCCAGAACGGCCTGAACACCTTGCGCATCCTCCATCACGAACGGTCGCTGGGGCAGAGCACCTCGCTGTACCACGCCGCACGGGAGGCCCGCGGGCAATGGCTGGCGACCCTCGATGGCGACGGCCAGAACGACCCGGCGGACATCCCCGGCATGCTGGCGCTGGTGCGCGGCGAACCGGGCCAGGTTGACGTGCAACTGGTCGCCGGGCATCGGGTCAATCGCCGTGATACGGCGAGCAAGCGCTACGCCTCGCGTTTCGCCAACAACCTGCGCCGCCGCCTGCTCAAGGACGCCACCCCGGACACCGGTTGCGGCCTGAAGCTGATCGAGCGCGCGGCGTTYTTGCGCCTGCCGTACTTCGACCACATGCATCGCTATATTCCGGCRCTGATCCAGCGCCATAACGGGCGCATGATCGTGCACCCGGTCAACCATCGGCCGCGCACGGCCGGGGTGTCGAAATACGGCAACATCGACCGCGCSCTGGTCGGCATTCTCGATTTGTTCGGYGTCTGGTGGCTGATCAARCGCACGCGGYTGAACACCATTGCCCAGGAGATTGAAGGATGATGTTGTCTCGYGAARCCYTGTGGCTGATCGTCGGYTTTGCSGGSCAGRTTGCCTTTACCGGGCGGTTTGTCCTGCAGTGGCTGTACAGCGAGTACAAGAAACGCAGCGTGATCCCGACCAACTTCTGGTACCTGAGCATCGTCGGCAGCACCTTGTTGCTTGCCTACGCCATTTATCGCCAGGATCCGGTGTTCATCGCCGGGCAGGCGTTTGGCTCCATCGTCTATTTTCGCAACCTGCAATTGATTGCCAAAAGCAGAAGCGTGAAGGAATAAACCATGCGTAGATCACTGTCGCCCAGGGTCGAATGCCTGGGCCTGATGCTGCTTGCCCTGCTGTTGATCGGCGCGGGACTGGGGCTGCGCCAGGCACAGAATGTGGATGAGGAGCGTTTCCTCGGCGTCGCACTGGAGATGCTGCAAAACGGCTCGTGGCTGATCCCGCACCGGGCCGCCGAGATCTACGGCGACAAGCCGCCGATTTTCATGTGGACGGTGGCGTTCTTCACCTGGCTGACCGGCAAGCCGAACATCGCCCTTTATATCCCGGGGCTGTTTTCGGCCGTGACGGTCACGGCGATGGTCTATGACCTGGGTCGTCGCTTGTGGACCCAGCGTACCGGGCGCAACGCCGCGCTGTTGTACCTGGCGACATACCAGACCTACAGTATCCTGCGCACCGGCCAGATCGACAGTTTGTTGATTCTGTTCACCTCCCTGGGCCTCTACGGTCTGGCGCGACACCTGTTGATCGGCCCGGCGTGGCGCTGGTTTTACGCGGGCTGCGCGGCCATGGGCATTGGCGTGATCACCAAGGGCGTGGGTTTCCTGCCGGCGCTGTTGCTGATTCCGTACGCCTATGCGGTGCGCAAAGACTGGCCCGGTGTGGTGGCCATGCCCGGCGAGGCGCGCAAGTGGTTGCTGGGGTTGGTGGTGATGCTGGCAGCGATCGCGATCTGGCTGTTGCCGTTGGCCTTGTCCATCATCGTCAATGGCAGCGCTGACGAAATTGCCTATGCGCGGGAGATCCTCCTGCACCAGACCGCGGGCCGTTATGCCGCCGCGTGGCATCACCGCGAACCGTTCTGGTACTTCTTCACCAACGTGATTCCGCAGTACTGGCTACCGCTGGTGCTAGTGCTGCCATGGCTGGTCCCTGCCTGGCGCCGGCAGTTGCAAAAACGTGACGGCCGGGTCCTGGTATTGCTCGGTTGGGTGGTGCTGGTGGTGCTGTTTTTCTGCATCAGCACTGGCAAGCGCAAGCTGTACATCTACCCGGCGCTGCCTGGGCTGGTGCTGGTCGCCGCACCGTTGATCCCGTGGCTGCTCAAGCGCTGGTTCAAACGGCACCCGCGTTTGCGTCGGGTGTTCCCGGCACTGGTCGCGACCTGGTTCGTACTGTGGTTCGCCCGTGGTTTCATCGAACCGCTCAAGGAAGGCGCCAACATTGATCAGGTGCTCATGACCCAGGCGGCATCCATGACCCAGGGCGCCGATCTGGTGCTGGTCAACTGGGAGGAGGGGCACTGGTTGTTCGCCCGTCAGCCGATCGTGCATTTCGGCATGGATTACTCCTCCATCGAGAAGGCTGCGCAGTATCTGCGTGAACACCCCAAGGCCTACGCTCTGGTACCGGATGACGTACTGAACCAGTGCTTCAAACCTGAAGCGGCCCGTGAACTGGGCGAAAACTCCCGGGCGAACTGGTCGATCGTGGGGGCGGATGCCGACAACGGCAAATGCCTCCCGCAAGAGGCCGGCAAAGCCTATCGGTTCACCTGGAATGACCCGCACATGCCCGCGCTGCCGGCGCAGGTGGCCAATCCCTGAGGGCAAAAAAAGGGCCGCTTGAATAAGCGGCCCTTTTCTTCGTTCGTCGCCTGTCACTGACGGGCATCCAGCACCACGCGGTAGCGCGCCTTGCCGCTGCGCAAATGATCGATGGCTTCGTTGATCCGGCTCATGGGGAACATCTCGACCTGCGGCAGGATCTGATGACGGGCGCAGAACTCCAGCATCATCGCGGTGTTGGCCGGTGAGCCGACCGGTGAGGCGGACAAGACTTTTTGCTGGGGAATCAGGTTGAACACGTGCACCGGTATGGCGTCGGGCACGATACCGACAAAGTGCAGGCGGCCCTTGCCGCGCAGGGTGGCGAGCATGGCCGTCCAGTCGAGGTTGGCGTTGGCGGTGACCAGGAGAAAATCCAGGGTGCCGGCAATGGCATTGAGCGCATCCGTGTCGGTCGAGGCGACCACCTTGTGCGCGCCCAGGCGCCTGGCTTCGTCCTGTTTGCTCAGCGATGAGGTGAAGGCGGTGACTTCGCAGCCCCAGGCGTTGAGGAAGCGCAGCGCCAGGTGACCGAGGCCGCCGATGCCCACCACACCGACCCGATCAGTGGGCTTGATACCGAATTCCACCAGCGGGTTGAACACGGTCGAACCGGCACAGAACAACGGCCCGGCCATCGCCGGGTCGAGCCCGGCCGGGATCGGCAAGGCCCAGGCCCAGTGCGAGCGAATGCGGTCGGCAAAGCCACCGTTGCTGCCGATGATGGTCGGTTGCACGGTGCGGCACAGGTTATGGGAGCCTTCGATGCACGACGTGCAATGCATGCAGCTGCCCTTGTACCAACCGATGCCCACTCGTTGGCCCATTTCCAGGCCGCGAACCTGGTCGCCCAGCCGCACGATACGGCCGACCACCTCGTGACCGGGAATAAACGGGTAGCTGCTGATGCCCCAGTCGTTGTCGATCAGCGACTGGTCGGAGTGGCAGACGCCGCAATATTCCACGGCGACTTCCACCTCATCGCTTCCCAGCGGGCCGGGATCGTAGCTAAAGGGTTCCAGTGGCGCGCCCGCTGCCGTGGCGGCCCAGCCGGTAAAGTTGGTGAGTTCGCTGCTGTCGTTCATGGGATACCTCCAGATCAGACGTCAGGGATCTTGGCCGCTCGGGTGCAGCGGCGGAGCGAGGAAAGTGTAGCGGGTTGTCGGCGTTGCATCGGGCGCGAGCGTTGATACTTGAACACCCGATGCATACACCCGCGGTCACTGTTCGAACAATTGGCGATTGGCCCGTACGAAGTCAGCCACCGTCTGCGGTGCTTGACCGGTTACTTGCCCGATCACGCCGTCCACTCCGGAAAAAATCCCGTTCTGGTAATCGACCGCCACCGCCAGGAAGTGCTGGATGACAAATTCCGGCAGATCGTAGGTCTGCAGGTGCTGGCGATACTCCTCCAGCGTCGACGGACTGTAGGTGATGGTGCGGCCGACGATGGCGCTGATTTCCTCGGCAATTTGCTGATGGCTCAGTTCGACGGGACCGCACAACGGGTAGGTCTTGCCGATATGGCCGGACGGCTGGGTCAGGAGCCTGGCGATCACACGGGCCTGATCTTCGGCGGCAATCGGTGCGTGCCGCCCGCTACCGTACGGCAGCGTTATCCTGTTTTCCTTGACGATCTGATCCAGCACCCACGGAAAAATCAGCCATTCGGAAAAGAACGTCGGGCGAATGTGCACCACTGGCACGCCCGACCAGTCGAGTACGCGCTCGGCAATCCAGTGGTCGCGGGCGGCATGGCTCAGAGAGTCTTCCCGCGCGGAAATCTGCGACATTTCCACCACCACCTCGACGCCTGCGCGCCGTGCGGCATCGGCAAAATAGGCGGTTGCCTGAATGTAGCCGGGGCGAACCGGGTAGCACAGGTACGCGCCGGTCACGCCATCCATGGCGCGCAAGATATCGTCATGTTCCAGCAGGTCGCCGACAAAGATTTCGGCGCCCTCGTTCTGCAAGGCGGCGCTGCGTTCGTCCAGTTGATGCACGAAGGCCCGCACTGCATGACCTTCATTGAGCAGATGACGGACGGTGTAGACGCCGGTTTTACCGGTTGCTCCGGTGATGAGGTATTTGTGTGGCTGCATGATGGGTTCTCTCACTGTAATAAACGGGAAGTGGATCAGCTGTCGAAGGGTGCGTTGTCGATCAGGTCGCAGACATTCGGGCAATCGAAGCCATGGACATGGCGGCGCCCGACATCGGCGAGCCCGGTACCAATGGCCGTATGGGGTTTGTTCCTGGCCACTTCGGCAACGGCCTGGGTAAAGGCCGCTTTCATGCCGATGCGGGGGTAAAGCGCGAGCGTGTCGTCGACCAGCGAAGGGGTGATTTCATCCAGGTGCAGGCCCATGACATCGACATGGGCGCCCAGATAGATCAGGGCGATTTCCGGCTGTTTGCGGTCGGCGATGCCGGCGCTGGAGTGCAGGGCAATTGCATCCCAGACCTGTTCAGCTTTCGCCTGCGGATAACCGTTGGCCAGGAGAAAATGACGGGCGGCATCGGCGCCATCGACTTCAAAGCGCTGGTCGGCGGCAAACTCGGGCGTCAGCCCCAAATCGTGCAGCAGTGCGGCGAGGTAGACCGCTTCACGGTCGTACCGCAAGCCCCGGCGCTGGCCAAGGAATTCGGCAAACCACCATGTCCGGTGCACATGATGCAAAAGCGCCCTGGAGTGGACGCGTTCCACGAGCGATGCGGCTTTGCGGGCTAGCTCGGAGTCTGGAGCGCTGAAGCCGCCGATGTTGATGGGTGTATTCATGGTGCCTCCCGGGAATGACGTTGACTTGCCATTCACTCTATGGATTCGCCGTGTGGCGCAATTGACTATTTTCGGATTATTTGTGCCAATATTGGTACCTCGAACGTGCAGGAGCCCGCCGTGATGAACAAGACGAAACCTGGCCATTCATTGAAGAGCCGCACACCAAAACGCGTGGTGATTCTGGGGTTGCCACCCGTCGACGGGCTCGACGTCATCGGCCCGGCCGAGGTGTTTTCCCTGGCGAACACTCTGCACGACGGAGCCTTCGCGCCCTACGTGCTTGAACTGGTCTGCGCGGGCGTCGACCCGCAAATGGCCAGCAGCACTGGCATCGGGCTCATGGCGCACACGACCCTCGAGCACGAGCGGCGTGCCGACAAGGCCATCGACACGCTGATCGTGGCGACAGGCTGGCAGGCAATCGATCAGCTGGACGGGGCGGCCATAGAATGGATTCGCACGAGGTCCGAAAGCGTACGACGGGTGTGCTCGATCTGTGTCGGCGCGTTCGCCCTGGCAGACGCAGGGCTGCTGGACGGGCGCCGGGCGACGACTCACTGGCGCATGGCACGCGATCTTGCCGAGCGATATCCCAAGGTGCAGGTCGATCCGAATCCGATCTGGATCAAGGACGACAACGTCTATACCTCGGCCGGCATCTCGGCGGGCATCGACCTTGCCTTGGCGCTGGTCAGCGAAGACCTGGGGGATGACGTTGCGCTGGACATCGCGAAAAACCTGGTGCTGTTCCTGCGCCGTCCCGGTGGGCAGGCGCAGTTCAGTGTCGCCCTGCAATCGCAGCAGGTCCCCGGTTCTAATCTGGATGAACTGTGCCACTGGATCAGTGAGCACCTGAGTTCACAGCTGACCGTGGAAATCCTCGCAGACCGCTTTGCTACCAGTGTCCGAACCTTGATCCGGATCTTTCAGCGCGAGTTGCAGACCACCCCGGCCAAGTACGTGGAAGACGTTCGGCTGGAAGCCGCGTGCCGGGAGCTCGAACTGGGCGGGCGCTCGATGGAAGAGGTCGCACGCCGATGCGGTTATCACAGCGTCGACGTGCTGAGGAAGGTTTTCGCCCGGCGCCTTGGCGTGAGTCCCAGGGAGTACGCGCAACGTTTCGCGCCGGACGTGGGGTAGGGGCGCCCGAGGCTTTCGGAGAATGTCGAACGGTTCGATGCGCTGGAACTGTTGATCTGAGCGTTACCTCAGAACTCCAGATCGATCACCAAGGCCTCATCGAAATCAGGATTTTCATTGATGCCATTTTTGGCATAGCCCCGGGGGTTGCACGCCACGCGGGTGTTGCCCACCCGATAATCGAAGCTGCCATGGGTGTGGCCATGCAGCCACAGTGCCGGCTGCCAGTCTTTGATCCGCTCTTCGAGGTCCGAGACAAAACTTGAGTTGATCGGCGAGCCGGCAAAGGTCGGGCTGATGCTCGACCGGGTCGGGGCGAAATGCGAGACCACCACCGTGGGCGTGCTGCTGTCGCGGGTGAAGCAGTCTTCCAGCCAGGCGACGGTCTGCAGAAACACCAGTTGGGAAATGGCCGGGGTGAACAGGTCTGGAAAGTCGGGGGCGATCCTGATGTGGCTGAAGTCACGGATCAGTTGGGTCGCCAGGTCGATGCCCAGCGCCCGATCCTCCGGGCTGTCGAGCAGGCGATAGTCAGACCACAAGGTGCAGCCGAGAAAACGCACGCCGTCGTGGACGTATTCCGAACGTTCCAGAATGTGGATCTGCGTACCTTGCGCCAGGCTGTTCAACTGTTCGTAGGTGGAGACCAGGTCACTGCCATAGAACTCGTGATTGCCCGCCACGTACAGCAGCGGAACCGGGCACGCGCTGGCCCACTCGATGGCTTTGGCCGGCCGGGCGATGTCCCCGGCGAGTACGACAATGTCGGCATCCACGGTGGGAAAAGGGACCGCGTTGACGGACAGGTGCATGTCGGACAGCAAGGCGATGCGCATGGATCAACTCCGGCGTGTCTTGAGGGGCAGGTCGTCCAAATTACCCGTTGTCGACCCGTTGCCACAAGCCGGCTTTATGCCACGCCGAAAATCCACTGTAGGAGCGAGCCTGCTCGCGATGGCTATGTGTTGGGTGATGTGGTTTTGCGGGCGTACATATCCGTTTTTGCGGTAACGGCGACTATTGGTTCCGCCCTTACGGCGGGTCACTTGGAAGAGCGGAACGCCGCCCGGCCCCAAGTAACCAAGGGCTCTTGCCCCTTACGTTCGGTGCCTCGCCTAGGCTCGGCATGCCCTCGCTCCGGTCCTGCTCCGTGGGCCCGCCGCGATCGGCCATCCATGGCCCAGAGTGTGTAAAAACTGGTTCAAACATCGTCGACGCGTAGCGTCGACGATGTTTGGCTGGCTAATTACACCTAAAGCGTTCTTCGTAGCTCCAACCCGCTTTTAATGCCACTAGTAACGCTTCTCAGCTCGTCCATCGGGCAAAACAGGGGGCTTTTCAGGCCGCCAGCGCTTTCATCAGATTCTGCGCGCCGAGGATTTTCATCACCCGTTTCAAGT
>NZ_JBFUID010000111.1:0-9432 GCF_056402055.1 Pseudomonas sp. P4_C4
AAAAATCAAAAGATCGCAGCCTTCGGCAGCTCCTACAGGGAATATCTTCATTAGTAGAAGGAACACCACCGTCATGAACGACGCCACGCACGCGCAGCTCCGCCCTTTGGCCGACACCTCGCCCTCGGCCATCGTCGCTGGCTTCATCGCCATGATGACCGGTTACACCAGCTCCCTGGTGCTGATGTTCCAGGCCGGGCAAGCCGCAGGGCTAAGCAGCGGGCAGATTTCTTCGTGGATCTGGGCCATCTCGATCGGCATGGCGGTGTGCTCGATTGGCCTGTCCCTGCGCTATCGCACGCCGATCACCATTGCCTGGTCGACCCCCGGCGCCGCGCTGCTGATCACCAGCCTGGGCGGCGTGAGCTACGGCGAAGCCATCGGCGCCTACATCACCTGCGCGGTGCTGGTGACAATTTGCGGGCTGACCGGCAGCTTCGAACGGCTGATGAAAAAGATTCCCGCATCCCTGGCCGCCGCCCTGCTGGCGGGGATCCTGTTCAAGATCGGCAGCGAGATTTTCGTCGCAGCGCAACACCGCACCGCCCTGGTACTGGGGATGTTTGTCACTTATCTGGTGGTCAAGCGCCTGTCGCCACGCTATGCGGTGTTGGCTGCATTGCTGATCGGCACGGCATTGTCGGGCTTCATGGGGCTGCTGGACTTCAGCGGTTTCCACCTGGAAGTGGCCACGCCGGTCTGGACCACGCCGCACTTCTCCCTGGCCGCGACCATCAGCATCGGCATCCCGCTGTTTGTCGTCGCCATGACCTCACAAAACATGCCCGGCATCGCCGTATTGCGCGCCGATGGTTACACGGTGCCCGCTTCGCCGCTGATCACCACCACCGGCATCGCCAGTTTGCTGCTGGCACCGTTCGGTTCCCACGGGATCAATCTGGCGGCGATCAGCGCGGCGATCTGCACCGGACCGCACGCCCATGAGGATCGCCACAAACGCTACACCGCAGCAGTCTGGTGCGGGGTTTTCTACGGGATCGCCGGGGTGTTCGGCGCGACGCTCGCAGCATTGTTTGCCGCGCTGCCCAAGGAACTGGTGCTGTCGATTGCGGCGCTGGCGCTGTTCGGCTCGATCATCAACGGCTTGAGCATCGCAATGAGCGAAGTGAAGGAACGTGAAGCAGCGCTGATCACCTTCATGGTCACGGCATCGGGGCTGACGCTGTTTTCCATCGGTTCGGCGTTCTGGGGGATTGTCGCGGGGGTGGTGACGCTGCTGATCCTGAACTGGCGCAAGGCCCTGTAGGAGCGAGCTTGCTCCGGGCGGCGTTCCGACGATGAACCTGAGAGCACTGCGGGGTGTCAGGTTTCCAGCGTTATCGTTGACGACCTTCGCGAGCAAGCTCGCTCCTACAAAAAAAAGCAAAAAAAACGGCGACCCTTGGGTCGCCGTTTTTTTAGAACATCAAGCTACCGGATTGATCGGCTTTTCCGGGTACCAGACGTCCAGCAACGGGCTGACTTCAACGCTGGTCAGCTCGGTGCGGCCTTTGAGCCAGGCTTCAACGGCAGCGCGCTGTTCAGCGCTGACCGAGCCACGCTTCTGCAGGCAAACCAGACCGTAGTCGTCGCCGCCAACATAACCCAGACCGTTGGCTTCCATGGCTTCTTTGAGGAACGCATCGAGGAAAGCATCAATGGCTTCATCAGCCAAATCTTCTTTGAAATCCAGGTTCAGTTCGAAACCCAGCTCTTGAAATTCATCGACGCACAGTTTTTTGCGCAGACGCTGGGAACGGTTAGTCGCCATTGGAACAATCCTCTTAAGTAATAACGGGCGGCACTTTAGCAGTTTAAGCCGCCGATTGCCTGACTCTCTGGGCCACCACGCCTACCGTCGGTAAAAAAATAGCCGATCCAAATGCCCACGCACGGCCCAAGTGGTGACACCTTGGGGCATAATGCCGACACTTTCATGACCATTGAGGGAATTTATCTCCATGCCCTCACCTTATTTCCCCTCGGCTGTAGGGTTTTATTTCAGATGATCAAATCTTTGCGTCCATTGCTGTTGGCCGGTTTTCTTCTCCCACTGGCCCTCTCCGTTTCCGCCGCTCCAATCAATACCGCGTTGTCGCCCAACGTTGAAAAAGCCCTGAAAGCCAGCAAGTTGCAGGACAACGCCCTGTCGCTGGTGATGATCCCGCTCACCGGTCCCGGCACCCCGACGGTGTTCAATGCCGACGTGTCGGTCAACCCGGCGTCGACCATGAAACTGGTCACCACCTACGCGGCCCTGGAAATGCTCGGCCCGAACCACCAGTGGAAAACCGAGTTCTACACCGACGGCACCTTGAGTGGCGGCATTCTCAACGGCAACCTCTACCTCAAGGGTGGCGGCGATCCGAAGTTGAACATGGAAAAACTCTGGCTGCTGATGCGCGACCTGCGTGCCAACGGCGTGACCCAGGTCACCGGCGACCTGGTGCTGGATAAAACCTTCTTCGTACAACCGCAACTGCCGGAGTTCAATGACGACGGTAACGACGAGAACAAGCCGTTCCTGGTCAAACCTGACTCGCTGCTGGTCAACCTCAAGGCGCTGCGCTTTGTCGCACGCAATGATTCGGGCAAGGTGCTGGTCTCGGTTGAACCGCCGATTGCAACCATCCGCATCGACAATCAGGTCAAGGCCCTCAATTCCAAGCAATGCACTGGTGGCGTGCGTTACAACCCGGTGGCACAGACCGATGGCAGCGTGACCGTGACGGTCGGTGGCCAACTGGGTGAAGGCTGCAGCTCGCAGACCTACCTGTCGCTGCTCGACCACGCGACCTACACCGCTGGCGCCGTCCGCGCAATCTGGAAGGAACTGGGTGGCAGTATTCAGGGCAAGGATGTGCTGGCGCCTACACCGAAAGACGCCAAGGTCCTGGCCCGGGCGTTCTCGCCGGACCTGGCGGAAATCATCCGCGACATCAACAAGTACAGTAACAACACCATGGCCCAGCAGTTGTTCCTGAGCCTCGGTCAACGCTTCCGTACCGATGCCGATGGTGACGACGCCAAGGCCGCCCAGCGTGTCGTGCGTCAGTGGCTGGCGAAAAAGGGCATCACCGCGCCGCACCTGGTGATGGAGAACGGCTCCGGCCTGTCCCGTGCCGAGCGCGTCAGCGCCCGGGAAATGGCCTCGATGCTCGAAGCTGCGTGGCACAGCCCGTATGCCGCCGAGTACATCAGTTCGATGCCGATTGCCGGCACCGACGGCACCATGCGCAAACGCCTGAAGACCACTGCCATGCGCGGTGAAGCCCACGTCAAGACCGGCACCCTGAACACTGTGCGGGCGATTGCCGGTTTCAGTCGCGACGTCAACGGCAACACCTGGGCGGTGGTGGCGATCCTCAACGACAAGGCCCCGTTCGGCGCCTCTTCGGTGCTCGATCAGGTGCTGCTGGACCTGTACCGCCAACCGAAAATGCCGCAGACGGCTTCGGTGTTGTAACCGGACCTAAAGAACACAGTAGATCCACTGTGGGAGCGAGCTTGCTCGCGATGGCGGAGTGTCAGTCACATTAATACTGACTGGACTGTCGCTATCGCGAGCAAGCTCGCTCCCACAGGGGAAGTGGACAGCCCGGTTAATTCATCTCCTCCTCAACCCGATCCCTTCCCGCCTGCTTCGCCGCATACACCCCCGAATCCGCGCGCAACAGCAAGGCATCGGCGCCCTCCCCGACCCGCCAACTGGCAATCCCGAAACTGGCGGTGACCGTACCGACACCTTCAATGGGTGAACTGCGCAAGCCTTGCCACAATTGCAGAGCCAACACGTAGGCATGTTCGCCGCTGATATCCGGGCACAGCACCATGAACTCCTCACCGCCCAGGCGGCAGAACACATCGGTGCGACGCAGCCGGTGACCGATCCGCTCGCACACTGCCTGCAACACCCGATCACCGATGGCATGGCCATGCAGGTCATTGATGCGCTTGAAATGGTCGATATCGAGCATGATCACCGACAGATCCCCACCGCCGCGCTCCACCCGGGCCATTTCGGTGGTCAAGCGCTCCTGGAAATAGCGCCGGTTGTGGATACCGGTCAGCGAATCGGTGACCGACAACGCGCGCAACTCTTCCTCCACCCGCTTCATATCGGAAATGTCCGAGACGTAGCCGTGCCACAGCACGCCGCCACCGGGCAGCTCCTCCGGCGTGGCCTCGCCACGCACCCAACGCAGACCCCGTTGCGGCAATTGCACGCGGTATTCCTCGCGCCACGGGCTGAGGGTGTCGGCCGAGGCGCGAATCGAGGCGCGGACCCGGGTGGTGTCCTGAGGGTGAATCCGGGTGAAAATCGCCTCGGCATTTTGCAGCAGCACGTCAGGTTCCAGCTCGTAGATCTCGCGAATGCCGTCGCTGGCGTAGATCACGCTGAATCGCCCGTCGAACTCCATCTTGAACTGGTAGATGCCACCGGGCACGTGGGCGCTGAGTTTCTTCAACAACAGGTCCCGCGCCGCGAGTGCCTCGTGGACCCGTTTGCGTTCGGTGATGTCGATGCACACCGCCAGGTGCCCGACCCACAGGCCTTGTTCGTCGAGCACTGGCGTGGCGAGCATATTGACCATCAAATGGCTGCCATCGCCGCGCACCAGCGTCCACTCTCGCGCCTCGTGGTTGCCCTCCACCTCGCCTTCGACCAGCATCGCGTGGCAGGTTGGAACCGGCTTGCCATAGCGTGCGCTCAACTCCGCCGAACGAGCGACCAGTTCCCGGGGCAGGTGCAGGTTCTCCAGGGTCATGTGCCCCACCACCTCGGCGCTGGTATAGCCGAGCATCTGCTCGGCACCGGCGTTGAAGGTGCTAATGACGCCACGCAGGTCGGTGGCGATGATCGCAACCTGGGTAGCGGCATCCAGCACGCCACGCAACTGACCATGGGTACGACGCAGCTCCTGTTCTCGATCCCGCAGCTCCCGGGTGCGTTGCTCGACCAGTTTCAGCGCCCGTTGCCGCTGACTGACCAGCACATACAGCAAGGCACTGAGCAACACGCTGAGCAAACCACCCAACACCACCAGACTGGTCACGGAGGAATGGTTGGCCTGCACGAACGCGTCGCTGGGCTGGATATCGACTTGATAGTCATGGTCGGCCATGCGCAACAGGCGCGTGGCGGACAACTCGCTGACAGCCGGCGGGTTGGCCGACTCGAACAGCACCTCGTGCTGCTCGTCGGTCGACAAATCGAGGATGCGCACCGAGAGAAAGTCACGGCTCGCTTCCGGCAGTCCGTCCGCCAGCAACTGGCGCATGCTGATCACTGCCATGACATAACCGTAGGGTTTCGTGGCTTTGTGTTCCTGACTGTTATGTTGCGTGACCGGCGCGACCAGCAGCACGCCTCGCGCATAAGCCGGCTCGATACTCACCAGTTGCATCGGTTGCGACACCGCCATGCCACCACGCTGATCGGCCCGATCGAGCGTGGCACGCCGCAACGGCTGGGCCAGCAAGTCGTAGCCGAGGGGAGAACCGAGTCTGCTTTGCGTCTGGCTATACAGGACCGCTACGTACTCATCTCGCTCGCCGGCCAGTTGCAATTGGCCGTCGGCGTTGAGCTCTCTCAGAGTGAAGCTGCTCAAGCCTTCGTCACGCACTCGCCCCTCAAACGCCGACCGCTCGTCACGAGTGATCCGTTCGGCATAGGAATAAGCCTGGGTTCGCAGGAGCAAAGGTCGGGTGTAGCCGTCGAATTCCGCTCGGGACACCGAATCGGAATTGGCGAAAAACCGGCGCAGACCGTCGAGGCGCTGCTCCTGATCTTCGAAACGCTCTTCGATACGGCTGTAACGTTCACTGGCCAGCAGTTGGAAACGTTGCCGCAATTGATGGTGAAACAGATTAAGTGTCGACCACGCCAGCAACCCGGTGAGCACCCCGCCGACCAGCAATACCAGCAGCGCGACCAACCAGGCCGACGCATCTTCGCTGATAAAACCCAGGATCTTGGGGCGCACGGCGTGCAACGACATAGAACACAACTCAAAACGCCAGGTGCGGGAAAGCCCTTTGGCCTTGAGTTGAGTTATAGCTATTAGCCACTAATTTGACCAGCACTGATGGGATCCTGTAGGAGCAGCCGGTCGACGCTCGAGTGCTCGCGATGGTAGCAAGAGTACCGCGTGACTCCAGAAGGCACGCGTTATCGTTATCGACCATCGCGAGCAGAGCTCGCTCCTACAGTGAATCAACACAGCTATTTAGCGAGCCATGATTTTCCAGGCGCGATGGATCTTGGCGTTGCGGGAAAAATCCGGATCGATGGTCTGGGCAGTGATGTCCTCGACCGCATAACGCTCGCCGAGATTGGCTTCCAGTTCGAACTTGCGGAAGTTGTTGGAGAAGTACAACACGCCGCCGGGCGCCAGTCGCGCCATGGCCAGGTCGATCAGTTGCACCTGGTCGCGCTGCACGTCGAAGACACCTTCCATGCGCTTGGAGTTGGAGAACGTCGGCGGATCGATGAAGATCAGGTCGTACTCGTCACGACTGGCTTCGAGCCACGCCATCACATCGCCCTGCTCCAGGCGGTTCTTGTCGGAAAAACCGTTCAGCGACAGGTTGCGCCGCGCCCAGTCCAGATAGGTTTTCGACAGGTCGACACTGGTGGTGCTGCGCGCGCCGCCCTTGGCCGCATGCACACTGGCCGTCGCGGTGTAGCAGAACAGATTGAGGAAGCGTTTGCCCGCCGCCTCTTTCTGGATACGCATGCGCATCGGCCGATGGTCGAGGAACAGACCGGTGTCGAGGTAGTCGGTGAGGTTCACCAGCAGCTTCACGCCGCCTTCATTGACCTCGACGAACTTGCCCTGCGCCGCCTGGCGCTCGTACTGCCTGGTGCCGCTCTGACGCTCGCGGCGTTTTACCACCACGCGGCTCTTGTCGATGTTCAACGCCTGCGGGATGGCTGCCAGGGCATCGAACATGCGCCCCGAGGCTTTTTCCGGATCGATGGATTTCGGCGCGGCGTACTCCTGGACGTGGACCCAATCCTGATACAGGTCGATGGCCATGGAGTATTCCGGCATGTCGGCATCGTACACGCGGTAGCAGTCGATGCCTTCACGCTTGACCCACTTGCCCAGGGTCTTGAGGTTCTTTTGCAGGCGGTTGGCGAACATCTGCCCGCCTTCGCTCAGGCGCGGCTGCTCGATCACCGGAGCCGGTGCCGGCGTCGGTTTGATCGGGTTGCCGTTTTTGTTGAACTTGCGTTCTTGCGGTTCGTTCGGCGCCTGATCGTAGGCAGCTTGCTCACGCTCGACCTGGCGCTGTTCCGGAGTACGACGCTCGCCGGTGACGAACTGATCCGGCAGCACCTTGATCAGCAGCAGCTTGCACGGCAAGGCGCCGTTCCAGAACGAATACTGCTTGTGGCTGCGGATCCCCATGCGCTTGCCCAGGTCCGGCGCACCGGTGAACACCGCCGCCTCCCAGTTCAGGCAGGCCTGACGCAGGCGCTCGCCGAGGTTCTGGTAGAGGTAGAGCAGGCTCGCCTCGTCACCCAGACGCTCGCCGTATGGAGGGTTGCAGATCACCAGGCCTTTCTGGTTCTGGTCCGGGCGCGGCTCGAAAGTCGCGACCTCACCCTGGTAGATTTTGATCCACTCGCTCAGGCCGGCACGCTCGACGTTGTTACGACCCGGTTGGATCAGCCGTGGATCGGCTTCATAGCCGCGAATCCACAATGGTGTTTTGGCCAGGCCGGCCGCTGCACGTTCGGAAGCTTCTTCGTGCAGTTTTTTCCACAGCGCCGGGACGTGACCGAGCCAGGCGGTGAAGCCCCACTGCTCGCGACGCAGGTTCGGCGCGATGTCGGCGGCGATCATCGCCGCTTCCACCAGGAAGGTACCGACACCGCACATCGGGTCGGCCAGCGCGCCGCCTTCGGCCGCGATACGTGGCCAGCCGGAACGGATCAGGATGGCGGCCGCGAGGTTTTCCTTCAGCGGTGCCGCGCCTTGCTGCAGGCGATAGCCGCGCTGGTGCAGGCTGTGGCCGGACAGGTCAAGGGACAGAATGGCTTCGCCACGGTCCAGGCGCAGGTGAATGCGCAGGTCCGGGTTGAGCTTGTCGATGGACGGACGGTCGCCTTGCGGAGTACGCAGCTTGTCGACGATGGCGTCCTTGACCTTCAGCGCACCGAAGTGAGTGTTGTCGATGCCCGAGCCATGACCGCTGAATTCGACGGCCAGGGTGCCGTCATTGAGCATGTGGTCTTGCCACTCGATGTCCAGCACGCCGTGGTACAGGTCTTCGGCGTCCTTCATCGGAAAACGCTTGAGCACCAGCAGCACGCGGTTGGCCAGGCGCGACCACAGGCACAGGCGATAAGCGGTTTCCATGGTGGCCATGCCGCGCACGGCAGAGGTGTGCTCCCGCGCTTCCTCAAGGCCAAGCCCGACGGCTTCCTCGATGAGCAGGCCTTCAAGGCCTTTTGGGCAAGTGAGGAAGAGTTCGAAACGATCGGACATGGGAATTCCAGAACCTTTAGCTGAGTGACCGGGCAACGCATTGCCGGTCCGGTTTTCAATCAGGCGCTTTTCTCGAAGAGCGCCCGCGTGGCACGAAGGTGTGCCGTTCCACCCCTGCTGCCCGGGTTAAATGAGCTTAGATGCAAGGACAGATAAAAAAGTTGATGCAACAAAATGTCATAAGTCGACCCTTCGTCGAATAGTGCTTCCCGGCAACGGGAGCCATTCTCACTAAAGGATTAAGCCCATCATCCAGCGCAGGGCCGATCATACCGGGGTTTGGCCAATAAATACGCTACAAACGCTCTGTTACTTATGGCGTTAGCACATGAACAGTTACGTCCTTATGACAAAACGATCATTCCCTCGATGTGACGCATTGGTTAGAACTCAATACAGGTTGGCGCTGCAATGACGCCAACACCTTGGCTCGTCACGCCGGCAACGAGCCCCCAACGGCAGAGTTTTCTGCCAGACCTCAATTGAGGTCGACGCGATAAATACAGTCAACAAGTGAGGGCAACACCCTATGAGAAGACTTAAGCGTGATCCGTTGGAAAGAGCATTTTTGCGCGGATATCAATATGGCGTTGGTGGTAAATCCCGTGAGCTTTGCCCCTTTACTCTACCGTCGGTACGTCAAGCCTGGATCAACGGCTGGCGAGAAGGACGCGGCGACAACTGGGACGGTATGACCGGCACTGCGGGAATCCACAAACTCAACGAACTTCACGCCGTCGGCTAATTACAGGGCACAACACTCCGACACGACAATCTGATTTTGTACCGAGTTAACCATGCGCGTCCCATCCGGACGGCGGGCTCCGGCCCAAGGGCTCCTTTAAAGGAGCCCTTTTTTATGCCCGGTACAAACCCAATTCCCTGTAGGAGCTGCCGAAGGCTGCGATCTTTTGATTTTGATTTTGATTTT
>NZ_JBFUID010000112.1:0-8763 GCF_056402055.1 Pseudomonas sp. P4_C4
GTTCAAACATCTTTGGGTTTTGAGAAAACCCTAAACTTGGCTCAGCAATCGTTGGTTACATCTTTGATTTCTCGCGGAGTAACTTGTGATGCTGATAATCTGTTGACTAGCAGTCTGACTCCACAAGCACCCACACGAATTGCTTGATTCAGTTGTTAAAGAGCGGTTGGTTAAGAGCTTTCGTCTCAACCGAGGTGCGCATCTTACAGCGCATCTTTTCAATTTGCAACCTTAAAAGTTTCTGATTTTTCAACAAAATCAACTACTTAAGCCAAGAACAATATCAAGCTGCTCGTTAGCGGGAGGCGAATAGTACAGTATTAAAATACGTGGTCAACCCCCCCCACCTGAAAATTCTTCTTCCTTAGCAAAGCGCCCGGGGTTGCCACCATGAAAACCTCCAGCGTCTATATAAGGCATCGGGGCAGCAGAGAGCCCGGACCACGTCGCCTGGACATGCAGGCACAACAACGATGAGAAAACACTCCGGCAAATGAATACTCAAGGATCCCGAGAGAATGGCAGGTATCGCGTCGAGAATGCAGGGGCCGGAACGGACTAGCCCGGCATGCCGGGCACGAAATACCCTGACCAATATGACAGAAACGAAAAAGCCCCTGAAATGTTTAACCATTTCAGGGGCTTAGTCTTATTCAATAATGGCGGAGAGATAGGGATTCGAACCCTAGGTACCGGTAAAGGTACAACGGATTTCGAATCCGTCCCATTCGGCCACTCTGGCATCTCTCCAACGGCGCGCATCATAACAACACTTTCGCCAGAAGCGAACCCCCTAAGCGAAATATTTCTGTGCTTTCAGATGCTTGCGTCGGTTAAAGCGGTACGCCCAGACGATTGGCGACTTCTTCGTAGGCTTCGATGACGTCACCGAGGCCCTGACGGAAGCGGTCCTTGTCCATTTTCTTGCCGGTCGCCTTGTCCCACAGACGGCAGCCGTCCGGGCTGAATTCGTCGCCCAGCACGATGGAGCCATCGTGGAACACGCCGAATTCCAGTTTGAAGTCGACCAGCAGCAGGCCGGCGTCGTCGAACAGTTTGCTCAGGACTTCGTTGACCTTGAGCGACAGCTCTTTCATGCGAACCAGCTGCTCGGCGGTCCCCCAACCGAAAGCCACGACGTGGGATTCGTTGATGAACGGGTCGCCCTTGGCATCGTCCTTCAGGAACAGCTCGAAGGTGTAAGGGTTGAGCTTCATGCCCTCTTCGACACCCAGACGCTTGACCAGGCTGCCAGCGGCGTAGTTACGCACGACGCACTCGACCGGGATCATGTCGAGCTTCTTCACCAGGCATTCGTTGTCGCCCAGCAGCTTGTCGAATTGGGTCGGCACGCCAGCAGCTTCAAGCTTCTGCATGATGAAGGCGTTGAACTTGTTGTTCACCATGCCTTTGCGGTCGAGCTGTTCGATGCGCTTGCCGTCGAACGCCGAGGTGTCGTTGCGAAACAGCAGGATCAGACGGTTAGCGTCGTCGGTCTTGTAAACCGATTTGGCTTTGCCGCGGTAGAGTTCTTCACGTTTTTCCATGATGGGCTCCGCTTGCTAAGTAGATGGGCTAGGCGATGTGTCGCCAGTCGAGCCCTGAATCTTGATCGGCCAGTTGCAGCCAGTCCGGGTCGCACCCGAGGGTGTCGACAAAACATTGCCGGGCCAGCTGCGGCAGGTTGTTCTTGCTGCTCAGATGGGCCAGGACCAGGTGTTGCAGGTCTTTCCAGCCCAGCTCGGCCACCAGGAATGCCGCCTGGTGGTTATTCAAATGTCCCAATTCACCGCCTACCCGTTGCTTGAGAAAGTACGGGTAATGACCACGAGCCAGCATGTCACGGCAGTGATTGGACTCGATCATCAACGCATCGAGGTTCCGATAGCCGTCCAGCACCTTGTCGCAATACGACCCCAGGTCGGTCAACAGGCCGAAGCGCCGCTCACCGTCACTGAAGACATATTGCGTCGGTTCTTGTGCATCGTGGGCCACGGCAATGACACCGATGCTCAAGTCGCCGACTTGCAGCTGTTCGCCGCCAGCCAGAAAGCCTGCGGGTTCAATCGGTTTGCGCATCCCGCGCAACGTCCCGCGACTGAGGTATACAGGCAGATTGTAGCGCCGAGACAGCAAACCCACGCCATGCACGTGGTCGGCATGTTCGTGGGTCACGAGTATCGCGCTCAGCTGCGCAGGGTTCACACCCAGGCGCAGCAGGCGTTTTTCGGTTTCCCGCAGGGAAAAACCACAATCCACCAATACGTACGTATCAGCGCTGGCTATCAGCGTGCCGTTCCCTTGACTACCGCTGCCGAGAACGGCAAAACGCATAGGATCAGCCCAGGTTGTCCTGAATCTTGCTCAACACTTTACGCGCTACATCTGGCGGCGCCACGGTGTTGATGTTTTTCTCGACGGTGACCTGGACGTTCTCGCCAACCTTGCTCAGGCGAACCTGATAACGCTCGGCGCGGGCATCCAGCTCTTCCTTGCTCGGCGCAGTGCCGAACAGGCTGCTGAAGAAGCCTGGCTTGTCGTCTTTCTTCTCGGCTTTTTCGGCCAGGTTGATGTAGTACAGGCCCAGGCTGCGGTTGATGTCTTCAACACGCCATTCGCCTTGTTCCAGCGCACGACCGACGCTCGACCAGGCACGATCCAGGTCGGTACCGACGTTGAGCACAGGGTTGCCGCTGCCGTCTTCACTCAGGCTGACACGGCTAGGCGCGTCGAAATCACGTGAAGCCAACATGGAAACCGAACCGCCCTTCTCCGAGATACGGCTCATGCTCGAGAGCATATCGTCGACCAGTGCCGCGTCCAGGCCAGTGTTGACCGAACGGTTGGTGAAGGCCACGTCAGCGGTGCTGCCGGCAGGACGCTCGGCGCTGACCACATAGACTTCACTGGTGTTGCGCTGCACACCCGGCTCGATGCGCACCCGCACGCGGGTTTCGCTGTCCGTGCTGACGCCGGCCGCGCTCAGGCGTTTGCCCATGGCGGCGGACAGTTCGTCGGAATGCTGCCAGGTCGTGGAGAATTCGCCGGTTTGCGGACGCTGTTCATCCAGACGGAAGCCATTGTCCTGGAAGAACTGAACGGCCACAGGCCAGACTTCGGCCGGCGGGTTCTGAGCCAGGATGGAGCTGGAGCCGCCGCTCTTCTGCAGGGAGTAGGCACTGGCGTCGGCACCCGCCGTCAGCGGCTGAGGACGAGGAACAACGTATTCGCCCTTGGCGGTGTCATCGGCCACGTTGCGCGGGATCGGCAACAGCGGATCCAGACGCTTGGCGGTACGGACATCCTGCGGTATTTGCATCGGTGCAGTCTGTTGCGCTTCCAGGTAATCGCTACCACGGTCACGGAAATAACCTTCCGGGCCCCAGATCCATCCACAGCCACTGGTGCTGGAGATAATCAAGGCAAGTGCGGAAAGTCCGGCCATTCGCTTCATGCGTTGTACTTCCTCAATTAAACCAGGACGCCGCACTGGCGCAGGGCCTTGCGCAGCGTTTCGTGACAAGGTGCGCTCAGCCAGGTCAACGGCAGGCGAATGCCTTCGTGCATCAGGCCCATTTCAACCAAAGCCCACTTCACCGGAATCGGGTTGGCTTCGATGAACAGGTCCTTGTGCAGCGGCATCAGTTTTTCGTTGATTGCCCGGGCAGTCTCGGCATTACCCTTGAGGGCGGCCTCGCACAGATCGGCCATTTCACGCGGCGCGACGTTGGCAGTGACGGAGATGTTGCCCTTGCCGCCCATCAGGATCAGCTCGACCGCGGTCGGATCATCGCCGGAAAGCACGATGAAGTCCTTGCTTACCCCATCGAGGATCGCCTTGGCGCGTTTGAGGTCGCCGGTCGCTTCCTTGATACCGATGATGTTCGGCACAGTGGACAGGCGGATCACGGTTTCGGCCTGCATGTCGCAGGAGGTGCGGCCGGGAACGTTATAGAGAATCTGCGGAATGTCGACCGATTCGGCGATGTGCTTGAAGTGCAGGTACAGGCCTTCCTGGGTCGGCTTGTTGTAGTACGGCACTACCAGCAGGCAGGCATCGGCGCCGGCTTCCTTGGCGTTACGGGTCAATTCGACAGCTTCGCGGGTCGAATTGGCGCCGGTGCCGGCGATCACCGGAATGCGGCCATTGACCTGTTTGACCACGGCACGGATGACTGCGATGTGCTCGTTGACGTCGAGGGTTGCCGATTCGCCGGTGGTGCCGACGGCGACAATGGCATGGGTGCCGTTTTCAAGGTGGAAGTCCACGAGTTTGCTGAGGCTGTCCCAGTCAAGACGCCCCTGTGCATCCATGGGTGTGACCAGTGCCACCATACTGCCCGCAATCATGAAACCGCTCCTGCCGGAAAAAGAGAGCCGTAATGGTACTGGCGCCAAGATGCTTGCACAAGCGAAGTACTGTGCTGCCGCCATTCCCCTTGGCGCCGGTTTTCGCTACCCTTCAGACTTTGATCGGTACAGACAAGCTCGTCCGTCGGGTTTCAGCCTCCATTTTCGGCATCACAAGCCCTGATCCAGCGTTGCCACGCCTCGCTCCCGCCCTGCCGGAGCATGTCGCAACCTGTCACTTGGGGCTTTCTGAGTTCGCATCCGCAGGCTCGCTCCCGGTAAATCAGCCCTTTGACGTATCGACCGCTCATCGCTTTAGGAATGCTGCATGTCCACCCCCACAGTTCGCGAACAATTCCTTGTTATCAGTGCCCTCGGCGCCAACCCCATGGAGCTGACCAACGTCCTGTGCCGCGCCAGCCATGAAAACCGCTGCGCCGTTGTCACCTCTCGCCTGACCCGCCATGGCGAATGCAGTGCGCTGGTACTGGAAATCTCCGGTAGCTGGGATGCCCTGGCACGCCTGGAAGGCAGCCTGCCAGTGTTGGCCAAGCGGCATGCTTTCACGGTCAACGTGGTGCGTAGCGCGGCCCTGGAAAATCGCCCCCAGGCCCTGCCGTACGTCGCCTATGTCAGCTCGGCCTACCGCTCGGACATCATCAACGAGCTGTGCCAGTTCTTCATGGACCACAATGTCGAGCTGGAAAACCTGACCTGCGACACCTACCAGGCTCCGCAGACCGGCGGCACCATGCTCAACGCCACGTTTACCGTGACCTTGCCGGCCGGCGTGCAAATCAGCTGGCTGCGCGATCAGTTCCTGGATTTTGCCGACGCGCTGAACCTCGATGCCCTGATCGAACCCTGGCGCCCACAGAACCCAATGTAAGGAAGCTTTCATGGCCGTTGCCATCGACCAACCGGTTGCCGATTTCCAAGCCCCCGCCACCAGCGGGCACACCGTCAGCCTCGCTGGCCTGAAAGGCAAGCAGGTGGTGATCTACTTCTACCCCAAGGACAGCACGCCGGGTTGCACGACCGAGGGGCAAGGCTTTCGTGATCAGTATGCAGCGTTCAAGGCCGCCAATACCGAAGTGTTCGGTGTGTCTCGCGACAGCCTGAAATCCCACGAGAACTTCAAATGCAAGCAGGAATTCCCCTTTGAGCTGATCAGCGACAAGGACGAAGCCATCTGCCAGCTGTTCGACGTGATCAAGCTGAAAAAGCTCTACGGCAAGGAATACATGGGCGTGGATCGCAGCACCTTCCTGATCGACGCCAAAGGCGTGTTGCGTCAGGAATGGCGCGGCGTGAAGGTGCCGGGGCATGTTGATGCGGTGCTGGCTGCCGCTCAAGACCTGAATAAAGCCTGACCTTTAAAAGATCGCAGCCTGCGGCAGCTCCTACAGGATTACGCATTTCTCTGTAGGAGCTGCCGCAGGCTGCGATCTTTTTACAATCTAAAGCAATGGCGCCACCTCCGGCTCCTTGCGCGGCCAGGCATCCAGCACTGCCTTGAACAGCGTCGCCAGGGGAATTGCAAAGAATACCCCCCAGAAGCCCCACAACCCGCCAAACAGCAGCACTGCGCAGATGATCGCCACCGGGTGCAGGTTGACCGCCTCCGAGAACAGCAATGGCACCAGCACGTTGCCGTCCAGCGTCTGAATGATCCCGTAGACCGCCATCAAGTATATGAACTGATCGCTCCAGCCCCACTGGAACAGCGCAATCAGAAACACGGGCACGGTCACCACCACGGCGCCGACGTAAGGCACCACCACCGAAATCCCCACCAGCAGTGCCAGCAGCGCCGCGTAGTTGAGCTCAAGAACAACGAAGGCGATGTAGGTCACGCCACCGCAAATGAAGATTTCGATGACCTTGCCGCGAATGTAATTGGCGATCTGCCGGTTCATTTCATGGGCGACCCGGGTGATCAACGCCCGTTCACGGGGCAGGTAACCGCGCACCCATTGGCCGATCATGGCCCGATCCTTGAGGAAGAAAAACACCAGGATCGGCACCAGCACCAGATAGATCATGATGTTCACCAGCAATGGCAGGCTCGATAGCGAGAACGTAAGCGCCCACTGACCAAACTTGCCGATTTCGCCCCGCGCCACTTCGATAGCCCGCAGCACTTGCTCATCGGATACCAGATGCGGATAGCGTTCGGGCAGCAGTAGCAACAACGACTGCCACTTGGCAAGCATGCCGGGCAACTCGTTGAACAACGTGATCAGTTGGTGCCAGAGCAACGGCACGACCACCACGATGAATACCAGCAACAACCCCATGAATAACGCAAAGACCAGCCCCACCGCGACCCAACCCGGCACCCGCAGGCGCTCGAGGGTCACCACCAGCCCCTGCATCAGATACGCCAGCACCATGCCCGCGAGCACCGGCGCCAGCATACCGCCCAGGGTCAGCACGACGGTGAACGCCAGAAACAGCAGGACAGCCAGCACCACCGCTTCTTCATCGGAAAAATAGCGCTGAATCCAGTCGCGTAACACTTTGAACATCAATAATCCTTAGGAGCAAACGCAGCCGATTTCAGGCTTTTTTCAACCAGTAGCGGTAAACACCCGCGTCATCTTCTTCACGAAGCAGGGTATGACCGGCCAATCGCGCAAAGGTGCGAAAGTCGCGTTGCGAACCTGCATCGGTGGCGATGACCTTGAGCACCGCACCACTGGCCAGCCGGTTGAGCTCCATCTTGGCCTTGAGCAACGGCAACGGACAATTCAGGCCACTGGCGTCCAGTTCAACGTCATGCTCTACAGCGTCGGTCATTGCATCACTCCGGGTCAGGTGGTTGAGTTGCCTAGAATATCTGGTCGCAACGCCGGTGTCCGGCTACAGTAAGATCTTTGTCGACTAAGGCTTTGTGCATGACATTTTTGCGCCCTACCCTGCTGACGCTCGCTTGCCTGCTCGCCTCACCGGGCTTCGCCGACGACCTGCCGTCACTCGGCGACGCCAGTTCTGCCATTGTCTCACCGCAACAGGAATACCAGCTCGGCCGCGCCTGGCTGGCCATGTTGCGCAGTCAGGTTTCACAGCTCAACGATCCGCAACTCAAGAATTACGTGGAATCCAGCGTCTACCAACTGTTGGAGACCAGCCAGGTCACTGACCGGCGCCTGGAGTTCATCCTGATCAACAGCCCGCAGCTCAACGCCTTTGCCGCGCCGGGCGGGATCGTCGGGGTGAACGGTGGCTTGTTCCTCTACGCCCAGACCGAAGGCGAATACGCTTCGGTACTGGCGCACGAACTGGCTCACTTGTCGCAACGCCACTTTGCCCGGGGCGTCGAAGCGCAGCAACGCATGCAAGTACCCATGATGGCTGCATTGCTGGCGGGTATCGTGGTGGCAGCCGCAGGTGGCGGTAACGCCGGGATTGCAGCCATTGCCGGCACACAGGCCGCAGCCATCCAGGAACAGCGGCGATTCTCCCGGCAGAACGAGCAGGAAGCCGACCGTATCGGCATCCTCAATCTGGAAAAGGCCGGTTACGATCCCCGCTCGATGCCCAGTATGTTCGAGCGCCTGGGGCGTCAGTACCGCTACGATGCCAAGCCACCGGAATTTCTGCTGACTCACCCGGTCACCGAATCGCGTATCGCCGACACCCGCAACCGCGCCGAACAGTTTCCAAAGGGAGGTATCGAAGACAGCATGCGCTATCAACTGATCCGCGCACGCGTCCAACTGATCTATGAAGAAACCCCGGGGCTCGGTGCCAAGCGCTTCCGCGCCCAGCTCGACGAGAACCCGAAAAACGACGTAGCACGCTACGGCTTGGCGATCGCCCAGATCAAGGGCGGCCAACTGAACGAAGCACGGGAAAACCTCAAGCAGTTGCTGGCCAAGTCACCCAACGAAATCATCTACAACCTGGCTCAGGTCGATCTGGATATCACCAACAATCGCCTGGCGGATGCCCAGTCCCGGGTTGACCGGTTGATGGGCCAATACTCTGGCAACTACCCGCTGAACCAAGTGCGAGTCGACCTGCTGCTCAAGCAGAACCGTACTGCCGATGCGGAGAAAGCCCTCGAAGGCCTGCTCAAGTCCCGTCCGGATGATCCGGACGTGTGGTATCAGGTTGCCGAGACGCGCGGCCTGTCGGGCAATATCATCGGCCTGCATCAGGCTCGTGCCGAGTATTTTGCGCTGGTCGGGGACTACAAACAGGCCATTCAGCAACTGGACTTCGCCAAACGCAAGGCCGGCACGAACTTCCCGCTGTCTTCGCGGATCGACGCACGACAACGTGAGCTGATGGAACAAGAGCGCATGATCAAGGACATGATGGGCTGACGCCCTCGGAGACAAAAAGTCCGGACACAAAAAAAACCGCCTCTTTCGAGGCGGTTTTTTATTCAACCAACAACCGGGT
>NZ_JBFUID010000113.1:0-8490 GCF_056402055.1 Pseudomonas sp. P4_C4
AGGCCCGGGCGTACGCCGGCGACACCCACGGCCTGCACCTGCCGCTGATCGCCGGCACCGAAGTGGCGGTGGCCTTCGAACAGGGCGACCCCGACCGCCCCTACATCGCCCACGCCCTGCACGACAGCCAGCACCCCGACCCCGTCACCATGTACAACGAAAAACGCAACGTGCTGCGCACCCCGGCCAATAACAAACTGCGCCTGGACGATACCCGCGGGCAGGAGCACATCAAGCTCAGCACCGAACACAGTGGCAAGAGCCAGTTGAATTTAGGGCATGTGGTGGATGCCGAGCGTCAAAAGCGCGGTGAGGGGTTTGAGTTGCGCACCGATGCCTGGGGCGCGATTCGGGCGGGTAAGGGGTTGTTTATCAGTGCCGATGAACAGAGCAAAGCCCAAGGCCAGGTGCTGGAAATGGCGCCGGCAACCGACTTGATCGAGGGTGCCAAGCAGCAAATGACTGACTGCCAGGAAACTGCGCAGGCCCATCACAGCCGCCAGCCCGCTATCGATGGCCTACGCCAGTTGCAAGTCGAAGCCAAAGACCTGACTGCCCCGGCCATTCTGCTCAGCGCACCCAAGGGCATCGCAGCGGTAACCCCAGCCAGTCTGCTGTTCAATAGCGGTGATGCGCTGTACCTGCAAAGCCAGGACGACATCAACCTCGCCGCCGCCCAACGCCTGTCAGCCCACGCCAAACAAGGCATTTCGTTACTGGCCCAGCGGGAAGGCATGCGCTTGGTTTCCGGCAAGGGACCGCTGGAAATCGAATCCCACGGCGACCTGATGAACCTGATTGCCCAGCAGGACATCACGATCCAATCGGTGCAGGGGCATCTGCTGTTGGCTGCGCAAAAGAGCATCACTCTCGCCTGCGGTGGCGCTTACCACCGGATTACGGAGGAGGGCGTGATTCAGAATCATGGACGAGAGCTCTGCAACAGAGGCAACCATCGGTGGGGACCGCCTATGGGGCAGAGTTTCCCTCTGCCTGAGTTGCCGCAGTCGGTGTGCGAGGAGTGCCTGCAAAAGGCTCGGAAGAAAGCCATCGGTGTGCTGATGCGCCAAGGTTGATAGAGGAAACATACAGATGAAAACGCCTATCCAATGGCTGGAGCAGATCGAACGGGTGTGCGCCACAGCCGAAGTACAGCAAGTTGATCTTTTGCTTGATCAAGCCGCGTGGAGCCAATGCGCTGTTCCTGGGCTGCAGCAACAGAGCCCCAAGGTGCCATGGTTCTCATTGTTCACGGGTACGCCAGAAGAAAAGTTGCTGGACCAGGCGCCGCTGTTGATGCGCCTGGACCTGACCATTTGGCAACACAAGGCCTGGCTGGAAGAGCTGATCGAACACTGCGCGGCCGATGCTCGCCTGATGGTCCTGATCTCGCCCCTACCGTTTGAAGAATTGAGTCATGCCTTGCAAGCCCTGTCTCAAATGCAGTGGGGAGGACAGGCCGGTTTGTTGCGTTTTTACGATCCGCGAATCTTTCCCGTGTTGATGAACACCATTCTCACCGACGAACAGCGCGCCGAGTTCCTGCAAGTCGCCTGCTTCTGGGGCTGGCTTGATCGAGACGACCAGCCGCAATGGCTGCAAAGCAATTGCCTGACGAAGCAACGCGGCATCGAAGTCAGTCCCTTCGTGGCGCTCAGTGATGAGCAATGCGAAATGATTGGCCGTATCAGCGATGCCCAGAAACTCTTGGGTGACAGTGAGTTTGACCATCTGGATGACAGTCAGGAACGACGTTTTGAGATGTTGTACTCGATTGTCATGCAAGCAAGTCGAGAGAACTACTTTGGGGATATAGGCGAGTACGCGCGCCAGCGACTATGAGTTGGAAATGGATGTTCTGTTGGGTCAGTTCCCACTCAACACCTATGAAGTGGTGTACCCCAGTGTGCATGTTGATGTCGGCGGTGGTTACCCGTAGAACGACCTAGACATGGCCGCAAGTACAACTTCAGTCATCAGGCTGAATGGGGAAGAGGCCCGTGCGGGGATTTTCCAATGCAGCCTGAAATGAAATAAGGGAGTGGCCGATGATGGAGATAACAATGAAAAAAATCTGGGCGAGATGGTTGTTGGGTTTATTGGGATTGGCCTTGGTGGGATGTTCCACGGCAGACAATGAAATGGCGGGCGGTAATTTAAAGGCGGTTAACCATACCCTGCATGCGATTAATTGGTTTTCAGTCAATGGGTACAGGGCTCACGGTGGCGGTGGAAGTTCGTGCTGCATTGTCCTGCCGATTAAATGGCGTCCTGGCTTAAAGGCGCATATTGAATGGGAAGTTGATCCAGAGCCTTATGCAAAAATAAAACGAAAAGCAACCGGGTATGGGTTCGATGAAGAAGCGTGGGCTGCGCACGAAACCAATTTTCAACGTTATACCACCACAGTGGATATTCCCGAATGGCCAGGAACGGACTCTTGTGGTTTAAGCGTGCATTTCCTAAGTTGCAATCAAATCAAGGTTACGACTTCGTGCTGGGGGTACGGATCGCCCAATAACCCAATTAAAGAACCTAAGCAGATGAAGGAGCCAGCCGTATGTCCGAAGTAAAGAGTAATTCAAGCGCTAAGGTCTGGGCGCCGCCCGTTTTTCCAGTGGCGGGGCGTTTGCCGGGTGATGTTGTGATGGTGATTGCCAACTGCAACAAGCCACAGCCTGCACATCAGTTTGCTCTTCGATCGCACTAACAATAACGAGTTCAATGACGTGAAGAGGAATCACCTGAGAGGCTGCATGGGAAAGAGGCCCGTGCGGGATTTTCCCCATGCAGCCTGAAATGAAATAAGGGAGTGGTCGGTGATGGAGATAACAATGAAAAAATCCTGGGCGAGATGGTTGTTGGGTTTATTTGGGTTGGCATTGGTGGGATGTTCCACAGCGGACAATGAAATGGCGGGAGGTAATCTACAAGCGGTTAACCATACTCTGCATGCGATTAATTGGTTTTCAGTTAATGGGTACAGAGCTCACGGAGGAGGTGGAAGTTCGTGCTGCATTATCCTGCCGATTAAATGGCGCCCTGGCTTAAAGGCGCATATTGAATGGGAAGTTGATGCCGATCAATTTGCGTATTCGAATTGGCCCTCTGATCCAGAGGGGTATCGTGCGGCGCAGTTGAAGCATAAAGCTAAGTATCAGCACTACAGCACCACCGTGGATATTCCTGAGTGGCAAGGAACAGATTCTTGTGGTTTAAGTGTGCATTTCTTAATTTGCAATCAAATCAAGGTTACGACTTCGTGTTGGGGGTATGGGTCACCCAATAACCCAATTAAAGAACCTAAGCAGATGAAGGAGCCAGCTGTATGTCCGAAGTGAAGAGTAATTCAAGTGCCAAGGTCTGGGCGCTGCCCGCTTTTCCGGTGACGGGGCGTTTGCCGGGTGATGTTGTGACGGTGACTGCCAACTGCAACAAGCAAACTGCCGAGGAGGATTGGCACCATCGACAGGTCAACTCCAAAGGGAAATCCCAGCGCTTTGAATGCGTTCAAAGTTTGCACGTTAGCTTGTTTTTCGATGGCACCAATAATAACGAACTGGATGACTCCAAGAAAAAACCTCCGAGAGGCTGTATTGGAAAGATGCCCGTGCGGGATTTTTCCCATGCAGCCTGAATTGAAATGAGGGAGTGATTGGTGAAGGAGATAACAATGAAAAAAACATGGGCAAGATGGCTGTTTGGTTTGTTTGGATTGGCCTTGGTGGGATGTTCAACGGCAGACAATGAAATGGCCGGGGGCAATATTCAAGCGGTTAATCATACGTTGAACAATATTAACTGGCTCTCGGTTAATGGCTATAGGGCCGATGGTGGAGGGGGACGCTCCTGCTGCATTATCATGCCGATTAAGTGGCGACCTGGCTTAAAGGCTCAGATTGAATGGGAAGTCGATCCTGAGCCTCATGCAAAAATGCCCTCTGTAACATCCATGGAGTTTCGAGAGGCTTATGCCAAGCATTCTGCCAACTACCAAAATTACACCACCATCGTGGATGTCCCCGAATGGCCAGGAACGGAGTCATGCGATCTTAAGGTGCATTTTTTCACCTGTAATCAGGTCAAGGTTACGACTTCTTGCTGGGCACCTAGCTCACCTAATTATCCGATTAAAGAAACTATGGAAATGAAGGAGTCAACCGTATGTCCGAAGTAAAGAGTAATTCAAGCGCTAAGGTCTGGGCGCCGCCCGTTTTTCCGGTGGTGGGGCGTTTGCCGAGTGATGTTGTAATGGTGGCCGCCAACTGCAACAAGCAAACCGCCGAGGAGGATCACCACCATCGACAGGTCAACTCAAAAGGGAAATCCCAACGGTTTGAATGCGTTCAAAGTTTGCACATCAGTTTGTTTTTTGATGGAACTAACAATAATGAAGATAACGATACCAAGAAAAATCACCCCAGTAATATTGCCAAGCTTTTTCATGCTTCGCTCAGGGGTGAACAGTCAGAAAAATCGGGTTTTTTTTCTTTTTATATGCCCGGTGTCGGAACTCCCTTTCCCGAAATCGGCGAACTGGATTACAGCGCAGAGGGGCTGAGGTATGCGACGGGTGGTGAAGATCGCATCAATTGGGCATTGGTGTCATTGGCTCATGCGCTGACGTTTGCATTGACCAAGCAAGAGTTATCCAAAGCCGACAGAAAAAAAGCAGTCAATGCCATGAGTACCTGGCAGGCACCGCTGATGAGCGTCCAGGGAGAAGGCAAACGACGACGAGTCATGGAAGGGCTGTTGGGTCCCTTGGAGGCCTGCAAAGACAAGTCCCGGCAACCTAAGGTGCTGGCAGTCAAACTATACGTGTACGGTTTCTCGCGCGGGGCGGCAGAGGCTCGCACTTTCGTCACCTGGCTGAGCCAGTTGTTCGCTATGCCGAACGGCGCCGAGCTTCCCGAACAACGTCTGATCGGCTTGCCGGTCAGCGTCGAGTTTCTCGGGGTGCTGGATACCGTCGCCTCGGTCGGCATCGCCCATGCGGCGCCTTTTTTTGCCGGGCACATGGGCTGGGCGGATGACAGTCAATTGCTGCCTGACGCCGCCAAATTTCCGAACTTCGTCAAATGCTGCCGGCACTTCGTCGCGGCTTTCGAGCAGCGTTCGTGCTTTCCGCTGGACTCGATCCGCAACGAGAATGGTCAGTACCCACCCAACACCTATGAAGTGGTGTACCCCGGTGTGCATTCCGATGTCGGCGGTGGTTATCCGCAGAACGACCAGGGTAAGGCTCGTGGTGGTACTGATGAGTTGGTGTCGCAGATTGTCCTGCACGACCTGTATGCCGAAGCATTCGCCGCTGGCGCACCATTGCAGGTGCCGGAAGCGGCATTGTCGAAAAGCCGGTTATCGCAGGAGCCATGGCGTGAAATGGCCCCGAAAACCTTGTCAGAGTTTGTGGTCAATCAGCAAGTAATCGAACGCTTCAACGCCTGGCGCCACACCCTGCCAGGCATAACCACCGACGCCCCCATCCACACACCCGCCTGGGAGTACCGACCGCAGCCACTCAGCACCACCGTGGAAGACACCCTGGCCGATCAACTGGGCTGGATCACCGGCTGGCGCATCGGTCGTTACGCCAATGACCCGTTGCAGAACAATGACAGCTACAAGCATCAACCGTTCTTCACCCAGGCCAATGAAATCACTGCCTTCGAAACCGACGAACAACGCGCGGCCTATGAAAGGCAGAAAAAAATTATTTTGGCCGATCGGCTGAAAGCACCCGAAACGGCGATAAATCACCCCGGCCCGCCAATCTACGAACCGCAGATCGACAAGACTCAGCTCAGTCAGGCTGCGGCGGAGTTCAAACGCGACTACAAAGGCTTCGACCGCAATCAAACCAGTGCGGTCGGCACGATCACCGATGTGCTGTTGCGCGACGCCATCTATCTGCTCAACGAAAACGATGAGCTGCAAGACCACGCCGCGATCAAGGTCGCAGGCGAACTGCGCACCAAACAATTGTTCAGCGACGACCGTGGCACGCCCGGCAAGGACCCGCACATGGGGCTGGTGGTCGCGCTGTTCGATGACCAGATCCACGACTCACGCGCCTGGTTCATGCACGACGCTTTGGGATCGCGGGAGCTGTGGGCGGGCTACTTCTTTTACCGCATGACGTATTTCGGCAACGCCAACAGCCGGGACTTGTCACCGGTGGTAGTGGCCGGACGAATACTGGGCGTAGCGATGCTCGCCGGTGCCACGGTTTACGGGATCAAACGGGGTGGGGCGCTGGGCGGGATTGGCGGGCTGGCCGCGGGCATCGGTGGCGCAGCCATCGGCTATCAAGTGATCGACAAGGCGCGCGGTGTGGCGCTGCCGTTCCTGCCGGACGCCGCGCAGTTGCTCAAACCGACGGCTCATATTGGCCAGGTGGCGGCTGAGCTGAAGCAGCAGATTGCCCAGGAAGACTACGTGCAACGTATTGAACGAACCAGCGCCATGCTGCGCGAGGCGGGCAGTTTGTTCGAACTCGCCAAGGAGCGTGGCTGATGTTGCCTCTGGTACGCATGGGTGACTCGATGAGCCCTTTCGGGGGTGAAGTTCTCGAGGGTCACTACGAAGCCTTCGGCAAACCGATAGCCTGTCTGGGCGATCAGGCCCGCTGCGATTTACACGGCATGACACGCATCAGCGAGGGCGCGTCGGGTTCGATCATGGACGGCAAGCCCGTGGCCCTGGACGGGCATCGGTGTGAATGCGGCTGCCGACTGGTCAGTTCGCTGGCGGCTTCGTCGATGAAGGTGGCGCCATGAATCACCCGCCGAAGTTCCCGGAGCTGATCGTGCCGAGCACACCGCATTGGCGGCGCTGGTGGCTGGTTTTGCTATGGCTCTGGGGTGTGCAAATGGCGGTCCTGTTGACGCTGTGGCCGGAGGAACGGTCGCGGTTTGAACTGTGGTTATGGAGTGCGCTTTTGCCGTTGTGCTGGGCGTTGGCATTGGCGCTGCGGGTGCTGGTGTGGCAAATCGGCGTGTTCAATTGCCAGGTGCAGCGTCGCACCCGGGATGTCGCCAGTCAGCGTTGGTGGGGCAGACGCAGCCTTGGCTTGCCGGTGCAGCAGGTGCTGTTGCTGGGGCCCGCGGGCGATGTGCAAGCGCACTACCAGGGGTTGATGGCGAACGCTCCCGTGCCTCAGGCCCTGACCCCAAAGGATGCCACGCAGCCCATGCTGCGTTGCACGGTATCACTGAGTGTGGCCGGCGAGCGTGCCTCGGCCTTGGCCCGACACCTTGCCCGGTTGACCCTCGCACTGCCCGAGTTGAAGGACCGCTGGCCGCAACTGCGAGGCATTGCCTGGGCGGGTGAGGAGGACCACCAGGCGGCTTTTGTCGAAATGTTGGCCAAGCACGACGTGGTATTGCCCGAAGCCCGTTTGCCATTGCAGGCACTTCCCGATCTGGACGGTCTGATCGATGCCTTTGATCAGGACTGTCGTGGTGAGGCTGATTGGCTGATATGTGCCGGGGTGGTGTCGACGCAGAGCGCCGAAGACGGGGAAGTGCCCGGTGAGGCCGGCTTCGTCTGGCTGGTGTGCCGACAGGGGCGAACGTTGTTGCACCGGGGTGAGTATCTGCTGAGCGAGAGGGGTGAAACGCCCGCTGAGCTTTGTCCGCAGATACAAGGTTACGCCGGCCTGGACTGCGCGCCACCCACCTGTCTGGCACTGGACGAAACCAGTCAGAAGGCGTTCGTGGAGGGCGGCTGGTCGGCCGCCGAACATCAATTGGCAGGGCACTGGGGCGTGCTGGCGCATCTCGCGCCGTTCATCGGTATGTCCATGGCCCTGTTGCAAGCGGGAGAGGCCGGGCAGCCATGCGGCTGGCTAAGCCAGGATGGAGACAAACGATTGGCTATTGGAGTGGCGGTGCCTCATGGCAATGATTAAGGAAGAACACCAGGGCTCATTGATGAAGGTGGGATTGGTTTATCTGCTGGTCATCACGGTGCTGGTTGTATTCGGTTGCCTGCTGTACAGCTTGTGCGGCGGCTATTTCAATTGGCCTCAACAGTCGCTCATATCCCTTTTGCAGTGGGGGCTGGGTGTCTGGTTTGCGCTCTGCTGGTTTTGCCCGGTGCTTCTGCTGGCCTGGGATCGTTTGGCCGTGGGGTTGGCTGATAGGGCGGTGGCAGCGATTGCTGCGCCAACGGTTTCGCCACTAAGCCCGCCGGGCGCTTCGCCTGCTGAACCCTGGGCCCCCAAACTGATCGAGTACCTGCGGAAAAACCACAGCCCCCTCTGGCCCCGTAAAATCCGCCTCCTGCTCGTCGTCGGCGAACCCGAGCAAATCACTGCCATCGCCCCCGGCCTGACCTCGGAAAACTGGCTCGACGCGCAGAACACCGTGCTGATCTGGGGCGGCAGCCTGCAAGCCGAGCCCACCGAGGCGACGCTGAATCAGTACCGCCGCCTGACCCGCTGGCGCGCGCTGGACGGCGTGGTCTGGGCGCTGAGCAAGGAGC
>NZ_JBFUID010000114.1:0-8124 GCF_056402055.1 Pseudomonas sp. P4_C4
CGACACCTTATGTAGTTAGCGAAAAAGTGTCGCGAGCCTTCAAGGCAGCATGTCGCCAGCAGCTCAAGGACGATCCCGGCGAACCGGAAGACGAAATCGAAGAGTCGGCGTAACCACCACTTAACTGTCGCATCCGGTCACGGAGGGCGGCGCATACCCGAGACTGCACTTTCGCTAGCTCTACTTCTTCAACAACTCAGCAGGCTTTGCCCAGGCTCGATGTTTCTCCGAGCTTTGATAGAAATTCGCAACATGATCACAAACATATGCACTAGAAACTAAATAATCCACCTCCCACTTCCTTATCAGTTCACGATTCGATTTTGAGATAAAAAAATTAACACTAGACAATACAATCCTCTCATCAGGGAGCATCGTATCTCTCAATATCCCCATGTAGGATCTTTTGGTTCCCAGATCCAAGTCCGACCTATCAACGAGCCGGACTACCCTAAGCGCTCTATGATTGAATACATTGCACAAATCACTATGAGTCAATTTCAACACAAGTTTTTTTGCAGCCCGATATTGCCCAATTGACGGAAGTAAATCAAAACCAGATCTAGCCTTAGTAAGAGAGGTAGCTATTGCCGAAACAACTGTCTCATTGCCCTTCCCTCCACTGAGAACTCTAAAATGAGAATCGCAATATTTGTCAAGACGGTCGAGCAATTGAAAAAAAGTACCTTCAAATTTCTCCATTTCCATCAACCTATACTGCGACTCCATAAATTTTGTAGTTCTTCTAGATTCAGAAGTCTGAATGAGTGTCGTTCTAAGCAACACAAGTAAAGCCAAAAAACTTAGTATTGGATTGGTCAACCCTCCAATAAAATCGCCGACCTGCCCCATGTTATTCGCTATATCAAACTGATCACCTACAAATATATAAAACAAAAAAACTATGATTATCGCAAAAGCTGCCGCGCAAAGCCCCAAGAGAAACTGATTAAAAGGTTGCGGGTCTTGATTGCGAGCGTCAGAACTAGACATTTTATAGAAATAGTAAGCCACCCCACTTATAAAAACCAAAGAGACTAAAAGGCCTGTGAATATCAGCGAATACATTGAATACCATCCTTGATTTTTGGCGCGCAAATGATAGATAAGCCAAACTATTTTTACCAACGAATATTTCATAATCCTTGCCTCTCCCGGTCCGGGAAGTCGGCACCTGACTGGAATTCACTTATGGCCATGGAGCCCTGGTTGTACCTCGGCGATTGTCTTGAGGTGATGAGCACCATGCCCGACAAAAGCGTCGACATGGTGCTCGCAGATCTGCCGTACGGCACGGTTCAGTGCGCGAGGGACGTGATCATCTCCTTCGAACCGCCTTGGCGTGAGTACCTGCGAATCCGCCAAGCCGGAAGCGGCCATGTGTGTTGTGCGCGGCTCAGCCGTTCTCGTCACTGGTCGTGGCCAGCAACCCGAAGAACTACCGGTACGAATGGATCTGGGAGAAAGGCAACGCCACTGGCTTCCTGAATGCAGCAGCCGCTTCGGGCAAATGAAAGCGCTCAGGTCCTCTACCGAAAGCAACCGGTGTACAACCCGCAGATGTCGACCGGGCATGAGCGCAAGACCAACAAGCGGAAGACGGTCGATTCTGAGTGTTACGGCAAGGCGCTGCACCTCACCGAGTACGACTCAACAGACCGGCACCCGCGCTCGGTGCAGTTTTTCTCTAGCGACAAGCAGGCCGATAGCTTCCACCCAACGCAAAAACCAGTCGCCTGGATGAAATTCTTGATCGCCACCTACTCCCGTCCGGGTCAGGTAGTGATGGACAACACCATGGGAAGCGGGACCACAGGCGTTGCATGCCTCCAACTCAACCGACGGCTCCTCGGCATTGAGCAGGATGAGGCAATGTTCAATACCGCGAAAGCAAGGCTGGAGACCGAGCTGATCAGGGCGAACACGCCGGAGCCGCAAATTGACATGTTCGCTTGAGCCACCCTCAGCTATTGCTCTGATGAATCAGCCATTGCCTCGTTCGTACCAAGCTGCAGCCCGTTCAAGAGCCAGTTGCTCTGCGTGTTTGATACTTTCAAAGGGGCCATCGATCTTACCGATCACCGTGTCGCCATCCTCGTTTACGGTCACATAAATGGAAACGGGAATCGGATCGTTGTCATTGCCCCAAGTGGGTTGAGCCATAACCTCCTTACCTTTCCCTTTGCCGCTTTCAATAGTGAGGACATTCGTCCAGGGACGATCAACTGCCAATTTCATAGTTTCTCCTTGAGCCGGCCACATGTCGGGCCGAACACAAATACCCCACTTCAACGAATCACGCCAGCCGGCGAGGATCAACAATGACTACTGCAATCGATTTGTTCGCCGGTCTCGACGGATGGTCTACCGGTGCGCGCAATGCTGGTATCGATGTAATCTGGGCCGCCAATCACTGGCCTGTCGCGGTCGAGTGGCACAGCGCTAACCACCCGGACGCCATTCACATTTGCCAGGACCTGCACCAGGCGGATTGGTCGAAGGTTCCGGCTCACGACATCATGCTGGCCTCGCCGTGTTGCCAGGGGCATTCGAAGGCGCGCGGTAAGAAGTCCGGGGGTCACCTCACCAGTCACTTCAGAAGGGGAGCTGTAAAACGCAACTGGCGAGGCGAACCGCTAAACCTTAGCTCACCCGTTCAGCTCGCCTGACGCCCCTCATCTGATTTCACAATCCACCTACCAGCCTGCCGATGAGCGGCGAATAGTCACCGGCACCACTGCGCCTCACAAGGTATCCCGTCGTGGTCTCCGTCCATTTCCATTCCTGGGCAATTTTGCAGAAAGTTTTTAGCTTCTTCGCACGAGATCATCTGCGAGCAATATTTGCGCCCATCGCATTTGACTGGAGCCGAAACAGGCTTCGGCGCAGTCACGACCGTAGAGGTTCTTTGGGGATTCGATAGCCGAGCCTCAGCCCAGGACTGAAATTCAGGGGAAAGCGTCCAAGCCAACAGACCAACAACAAGCACAACCAAAATTAGTTTCATCTTGATCCATCCATGATGAGAGACCGTTTGCGTTCTCACGTTGCCTGCTTTCCAGCGTACCCCACGAATCCATATACAGCCTGCCGGTGAACGACGGGCGAGGAATCGCTATGTCCGATTTTCAAACGGAATCCACGCCCACCGCTCGCAAGGTGCACAAATGCGGCGAATGCCACGGGCACATCGAGCCCGGCCAGAAGTACCAACTGATATCAGGAAGCTGGGAAGGCGACATGGGCTCGCTCAAAACCTGTATGCCATGCATTGCCGCTCGCAACTGGGCAACCGCACAGCCTGAGTGGGGAAGCGACGGCGAGCACCTCTATTACTTCAGCCAGTTGGAAGAGGATCTGTCGTATCTGACCCCGGAGATAACTTCACTGGATAGGCGCCGATTCCGAGCCTATCGCCTACAAGTGCTCATGGGTCGCCGCCGGCTCATCGTCCAAGCATTGTGCAAAGCAGCCTAATCCAATAACCACCCTCTGCCGCCACGCGCGGCATGGAGACGCTCATGAGCATCCAGTTTCTATCCCACGAGGAGGTTTGCGAGCTCACCGGCGCGCGGACCAAGGCAGGCCAGATCCTCAACCTGAAGAAGAACGGCATCAGGCACACCATCAAGGTGAATGGCTGGCCAAGCGTCACGGCGATGGCCGTGACCGCGGTCGGTATGTTTGAGCCAGAGAAACCCGCATGGACACCACGCAAGGCTAGCTGACATGGGACGACGACCAAGCAAACCCGGATCAATCGCCCGGCTGAGAGAGCGTAAGAAAGCCAGCGGCCGGGTTTTCTACTACTACGACACCGGCGGCAAGGACCGCAAAGAAATTCCGCTGGGCAGCGATTACGGTCTGGCGATCATGGAGTACGCGAAACTCGAGCGTGATCGCACCGCCACCGACCTGGTGGCCAAGGTGATCACCTTCCGTTACGTGGCCGAGAAGTATTTGGTCGACGTAGTGCCATCAAAGAAACCAGCAACACAAAAGGACAATGTCAGGGAGTTAAAAAACCTGATGTCATTTTTCGACGACCCTCCGGCCCCACTCGAAACAATCCAGCCGCTGCATGTCCGCCAGTACCTTACCTGGCGTAAGGCCGCTCCGGTGCGTGCCAACAGGGAGAAGGCCCTGCTCAGTGCAATCTGGAACTTCGCCCGTGATATTGGCTATACCGCACTCGCCAATCCTTGCGCCGGGATAAAGGGCAACAAGGAGACGGGGCGGGACATCTATATCGAGGATGCACTGTTCAAGCGCGTGTACGAGAAAGCAGATGTTGGTCTTCGGGATGCGATGGACCTTGCTTATTTGACAGGTCAACGGGTGACAGACACACGATTGATGGATGAGCGAGACGTCCGCGAAGGGCTGATATGGGTCCTCCAGGGCAAGACAAACGCCAAGCGACGAATTGAAATCACTGGTGAGTTGAAGGTTTTGATTGATCGAATTGTGTCCCGGAAGTCAGGACACAAGGTCCGCTCGACGCGGCTGATCGTTACAGAGGATGGCACACCAATGTCGGTGGCGATGTTGCGGGGAAGATTTGACTTAGCCAGAGAAGCGGCCGGGGTCGCAAAGTCCGAGTTCCAAATGCGCGACTTACGCGCTAAAGCTGGCACTGACAAGGCCGAATCAAGCGGCGACATTTTGCAGGCCAGAGATCAACTTGGGCATACAACCGTCGTAATGACTGAGCAGTACATCCGAAACCGTAAGGGGAAGAAAGTCTCACCAACCAAGTGAATTGCGGACCAATTCAATAATTGCGGACCAGAAACGAACAAGGGTTTGCCTAGCTTTCGCTCGCAAACCCTTGATTTATATGGTGCCGAAGCCGGAATCGAACATTTCTCTTTCTTATTGAAAATAAAGGGAAATTTTGAGTTCGAAAAATTTTCTACCTCTATGTGTACCCTCAGTCTGCGAGCAGGCTCAGTATTGAGCGTTGCTACAGGTTTCCACCGACAAGTAAAAACGACGAAGGTGCAAACACTGACGGTCCAGGATCTGGCCAAGGCCTGGTTGCTGGATGGCGTGGCGCGCAAAGACGGCAATGCCGAGTTGCAGCGCCGTTTTAACAAGGACCTATTCCCGGCACTTGGCAAGACCGCGGTGAGTAGTGTGTCCGAACACGATATTCGGGCGCTGACCCGCACCGTGGTCAACCGCGGCGCTCACCGGCAAGCCATCAGTTTCTTCGCCGACCTCACCCAGATGTTCAGCGGGGCCAGAAAACGCCAGCCTTGGCGGGCCTTGTTGATCGAGGGCGACCCGACGGAACTGGTCGACATCACCCCCTTGATTCCGGCTGACTACGAGGCCGAAAGAAGCCGGATCCTTTCGCCGGCGGAGCTATTGGAATTGCACAACCGCTTCCAGCAAATGACCGCCGATTACAACGCCCTCCCCGCCGGGCAAAAATAAGACGGCATTCGGCCGTTGACAAAAGAAACTCAACTCGCGCTCTGGATCAGCCTGGGCACGCTGTGCCGGATTGGCGAATTGCTGCAAGCCGAAAGGAAAAATGTCGATCTGGCCCAGCAGACCTGGTTCCTCCCCAGCGAAAACGTCAAAGGCACCCGTGGCAAGAAACAAGACCACCATGTCTTCCTCTCCCCCTTCGCCCTGCATTTCTTTCAGGAACTCAAAACCCTTACGGGAGATTCGCAATGGTGCTTTCCGAACAAGCAGGATGATCAGCATGTAGATGTAAAAGTGGTGAGCAAGCAGGTGGGTGACCGCCAGGCTCGGTTCAAAAACCGTAAGGCTCTCTCCAGACGGCATCATGACGATACGCTCGTGCTTGCCGACGGTCAGAACGGTGACCGGACGCCGCATGACCTACGGCGCACGGGCGCGACCATGATGCAAGCGTTGGGGGTCAGCCTGGATGTGATCGATCGCTGCCAAAATCATGTGCTGGCGGGTTCTCGGGTGAGGCGCCACTACCTGCATCACGACTATGCCGAAGAAAAGAAACGTGCCTGGAACCTGTTGGGCGATCGACTTAGTGCTGTGTTGTCCTCAACCTACGAGCACCCACCTTCAGAATCGATGATGTCTTTTCCAGCGTATGCCACCACTGGATCACTGCCGCGCCCATGAATCAGATTCATAGTTTTGTAGGCATCGCTGAGCGCATGCTTCGGGTCGATTCCGGCACGTCGTGCCAGGCAGAAATTCACAGCCAAAAATTCGTGCAAGACGACGAAAGAAGGGAACATCTACAAAGCTAGTCGATAACGACGTCCGCACTCAGTGCTTTCAGCTACTCGACGTTGCTGGTGCTGGTGCTGGTGCTGGTAGTCGTAGCAACGAGCGCACCCAGATACTTGGCAAGCTGGATGGCGATGGTGCCCACGCCGCCTGAACCGGCTTGGATAGGCACCTTCTGCCCCCCTCTTCAATTTGACTGTTTCGACCAGCACCTGCCAGGCCGTCAGGCGACCAAGGGGATGGAAGCGGCGTCCTCCATGCTGAGGTTCTCGGGTTTCAGCGCAATCGAATCTTCCGTCATGCAAATTCGCCCATTACTTGCCGTAGCGATCGATAAAGAATGCCTTCATGATGATTTAGCTCTTGGGATTGTGAAGTTGGAGTAACGCGGGATTTAGATCCGCGCCTACCGGCACAACGCTAAAGAGGAAAAAACAGGGTCGTAACGGCATTGAATCTGCCATTACGCACATGAGCTCGCGCGACTACAGAAACCCTCGGACCGCATCTGACGCATCCCAACGAACAAATCAGCTCAGAATGCGCTACGGATACTTTTTTACTTATGGGCTGGTCAACAGTTGCTCATTTACTGTCATCTGATCTCGCCCACGAGCCACCAGCCACCGATGGAAGTCACGACAGTGAGCTTTATCGAAAGCATCTTTGGCACCCACTAAAAAATACGACGAGGGCATTTGCAGCCCTTGGGCGAACGGCATGATTAAACGCCCATCCGTTACGGCATTGGCAATCATTGAATATTGCGCCAACACAACGCCCTGTCCAAGAATCGCAGCCTGGATGGCCATTGAAGATAATGAGTAGACCCGATATCCATCAGAAATTTGCGAACAGTCAACTTGTTGTGCACTGAACCAATCACGCCAAGAGGGTGGGGAAGCGAATTTAGGCAACCAATCTATCGATAACAGTGGGTAAGCCAACAGGTCCGCCGGAGTCCGTAACGGCATATCCGCACGCAGCATGTGTGGGCTACAGACCGGAACGACACAATCTCGGAACAACTCAATGGCGTGCTCGGTTGCCGCATAATCTCCGTATGTCACCCGAAAATCGATTTCATAGCCGTCAGGTGAGGGTTCAGCATGGCTACCATCAAGAAACAGATTTATTTCCGGGTGATCGCTCTGCCATGTGTAGATAAGAGGAGCTAACCAATCTGAAAGCAGCGATGGCAAAGCACTAATCCGTAAGTTGGTGGCACTCTTCGCTCGTTCGACTTCTACCTGAGCAATGCGCAGCATTTCGAACGCTGCCACGCAGCTATCGTGGTAACGCTGCCCCGCAGCAGTCAGGCGGATACGCTTGCCCACCCTGAACGTCAAACTCATCCCCAGGCTGTCTTCCAGCAATCTCATCTGCTGACTGACAGCCCCTGCCGAGATGCCCAGGCGCCTTGCCGCTTCGACAATTCCACCGAAGCGTCCTACAGCTTCAAACACCTGTATGGCCCGCAGAGAAGGCAAGTTATTCATCTGCATCTCCAGAAAATCGAGCGCTGATTAATACTTTAGCTCAGCTATACAAAGCAACAGTTTTTAACATCTTTTCGAATATTCAGACTCTCGTATTCTGGTCCTGCCAGCGCTGCCTCTTGCAGGCAGTGAAGGCCACCTGGATTAGCCCTGCACCAAGACCTTGCATTAGCCATGCGCAAACTCCAATGACAGAAAAAGGCAAAGAAAAATGAAAAAAATCATTCTCGCCACGGTATTTGCTCTCGCGTCGACCGGCGCGCTCGCTAACGATTTGAGCACGATTCGCTTCGGCGTAGATCCGACGTTCGCTCCGTTCGAATCAAAGGAGCCCAGTGGTCAATTAGTCGGTTTCGATATTGATCTGGGTAATGCCATTTGCGCTCAACTC
>NZ_JBFUID010000115.1:0-7301 GCF_056402055.1 Pseudomonas sp. P4_C4
GTCGAACCTTCTTCGGCAGCAACTCGAAGACGGACAGTCGGCAGCGCCGCAACCACCTGCTTGGTGCTCAGATCCGGGAATCCACCAATACGGTGCCAGGAGCGCTTGCTGAGCAAGTACCAAGAGCCACGAGAACGATTCTTTGCGAAGCGAAAATGCAACGCCGGATGACTCGCATCACGCAGGTCGCGGACGTGCATTTTTTTGGCGTTTCGCTCGATCTCTGCGTCCGACAGCTTCACCGTCAGAGTCTTCACCACGGCCGTCCGAGTGCCCATTAGCCCCCCTTCAGCAGAGATTGCAGGAGCTTGAATTTGTCGAGTGCTTCAGCATTGACCTCGCGCTCTGCCTCAACGGACAACGCCACTTCCTCGATACGCGCGGCAAGCTTTTTCATGCGATTACCGACCTCCTCGGCAAAGCTGATGACCTCGCCAGACAGCGCCGCCAACGTATCCAGGGCGCTGGCATCGGCTTTTTTAATGGTCAAAACGGCTGACTGGGTTTCCTTTGGCATGTTCTGCTCTCTCGGGGATTTGATCGTGACGGCGGCACGCTGAAAATGACCGTTAACGGGTTCGCGAATAAGACCTGCCTCCTTCAACTCACCTAAGCCGCGCCGGACAGCCGGGAACTGGGCCCCTGTGGCTTCGGAAACCATCAACGAATTGAAAATGTCGTGGGCACTCCAACGCTCCTGGATTGGCACGACCTGGAACACCTTGCGGGCAAGTGAAGATTGCCCGGCGAGCATGTTTTGTTGCTTGGCTGCATTCATCAGAAGCCACCTGTGGGATGGATTGGATCAGGGAGGGAGTTCAAGCAGGTACCTGGAAGCGAGGCTTGTTGCTGCTCGCGCTTTCCCGGGCCATTGGCAAAACGAGCCAGCAACTGTGCACGGGCGACTTTGCCGTCAAGCGGGATCGACTGTTGCGACATGGTCATCAACAACCGCGCCTCGCCGTACTCTTCCGCAAGTTGCGTTTCGAGCTTTTGCGAGTCGTGGCCGATGCCAATGGCGATGTCTTCGAGCGGCTGTCGGCTGACCAACATCCGGATGGTGATGTCATAGGCGCGATCAAAGACCTTGCTGGCCTTCTCGGACACCAGGCTGTTTAGGTTATGCATCTCGCATTGAAGGGCGGCATGACGTACCGCCGGGTGCGACCACTCACGGGAAAATGCTCGGCTCGGGTCCAAATTGAGCAGAGCTTCACGAAAGGCCTTACCGTGCGAAGGAATGCCCAGCATTTCAGGAGTTGGCTGACACCACTTCACAAACTTACCGACGCTCGGCGCGAAATCGCTGCCGTGCTGTCGGCAGTTCTGCAAGCCGTACCGAATCTGCTCAAGAGTATTGATCTCGGCGGCGACGAAAGCCTTGACCCAGCTGCGTTTTGCAGCGCGTAGGGCTTCATCATCGGGCCAAGCTTGCTTCCACGCGGGGAAGATCGCCTGTAATTCCTTGAACAGCGCGTTAACGACATCAGCGGTACCGGGCAGCAATTGTTTCCGCGGCTCCAGCGTCACGGGCGGCAGGTTGCTCATCTCGCTCAGCAGTCGGTTGGCGCTCTGAGGCACGCTTTTGGCTTGGGTCATCACAAATCACCAAGGTCATCAGACCAGGTCGTGTCGTCGAAATCTGGGCCGTTGACCTGCTTCACGGGAAATTGCCGAATGTTTGAACTGGCCGTTTTGGCAACATCGCGCTTGATCCACTTCACGAGCAGGCTGACCCAGGCTGCTTGCGTCTCGAAACGACCACTGGCGGTGTAATGGCAAACGAAAGCAGCTGTGGCCTCCGCGGTGAACGTAGTTAACGGTAGGGCCATCCGTAGCGCGTAAGCCTGCAAGAGCTGTTGATCAGGCCCCCACTCAAGCGACATCTCGACTGCCGCCGAACGATCGCTCGCGCCCAGAGTGTTGTGTTGATCTTTATTCTTCTCTACATCTTCTTTAGGTAACGCATTGCTAACGCTTGGAACGTTACCTTTGGCGTTAGCTGCTTTGTGGTTGGCTACCCTTTTGGCAGTGAGAAGCCTGTTTTTGGCGGTTTTCCCGTTATGACGCTCGAAATGCGGGAGGCTGATTACGCCATCCACTTCTTGCATCCATGCCACGGACTTCATGTGCTCGCAAAAACCGATAACGCCCACCAGCCGATCAAGTAACTTCTTGCTAACGCTCGGAGCGTTACCGCTCTCCGTCTGCTGGTCGAACCAACCCCATACCCGCATCAACTTGCCCACTACCGCGTCCGGATCGATGTCGGCTAGGTCAGCGATCTGGCAGACCTCTGGCTTATCTAGGGTAGTGAGTTCGAATTTGATCCAATCGCCGGCCATTACATGGTCTCCTGCAGAAGCTCAGCAAGGCGAACAAGGACTTTCGGGGAGACCATTGGGTCGAATGCAGCTCGCTGGATGCTGGCTTCCGGATCATGCTTCAGGGCTTTTACTTTGTAGGGGGTGTCATTTGAGGACGCGACTCCCTTGGTAGCCAGCGCTCGGACTGTCTTCCGGACATTGTCATGCGAACTGCCTATCAGCTCGGCAATATCGTGTGGCGACATGGTGAGGCATGAGATGTTTTGCGATTGACCGAAACGTGTCACGACATCGAGGGTATTGCTTGGGGCAATGTGGCTGTGCATAATCATCGCTCTCTAGTTTTGCGAATCAGCCGACCTTCTCCGTCGGCTTTTTTGTGTCTATAACTCAGGCGATCGACTTCAACGCTGGGCGAGACTTTTCAATCATCTCCTCGGCTTTCCGACCAAGCTCCCCTGCCCTTGCTTCAACTTGTCGACATTCCTTGGCGAACGCTGGTAGGTGCGGCATGTCCTTTTCGCTCATCACCTGATCGTCGAAAACTTCGCTTCCCGTGTCGATCACATCCCCCAAGGCGCGGATCAATGCGCTGAAGCTTTTGTTCCCGCATTGTTCGGTCGCCATCTGGCGGGCACCAATCAAACCGTGACGGCTGGCCAGTTCATTCACGCAGTGATCACGGAACTCAGGCTCGAGTGCATTCACCCACGACTCTTCCAGCCAAGATGGCATTTCCTGCTCGCCCGACAGCCAGCGTTGAACGCGCTTGAGCCAGCGACCGGTTGCCTTCACGAACTCGCTGACATCGTTCAGCCGCGCCAACTCATCAAAATCAGGAACCTTCGCTAATTCAATCTTCGCGGCAGGGACGATTACGTAAATTTCCCGGCTCAGCGCCTGGGCGAAATCGTCCTGACTCAGGTTGGTGCGCGCGATCTGATTTGCCGCATGCGCGACTAGCACCTGATCCCGGGTTTGAATGCTGTGTCTTGGACTGGACGTTTCCATATGAACTGCTGTCTCCTAATCTGGCTTCAATGGAGCGCTAGATAATGTGTTGGTTAGCCTGTGAAGCGCTGGGGTTGGCCGGGAAAGGGCTTCACCTCTTCCGCCTCGAAGCGGCCGTCATCGAACACGGTCACATAAACCTCACGCCCTGCCTTCAAGGCTTTGCTGATGCCGCCCTGGCTCATACGAAGCGCTGACGCCGCTTTTAGCTGACCAACTTTGGTCACAAAATCTTTGAGTGGTATGCGCTGCATACAGGACCTCTTTCGCTGTGCACGCATAAAAGTATTACCTGCGGTCTTTATTAAGTCAATATCGGCGGTCTTAGATTGATATTACCTGACGTAATACAGTGCGTTTATGAATAAACCTTTGAAAAAACGCCCCTTGAGCGACGTAGAGCAGCAGGAATGCGCAGCGCTGAACGCACTCTATAAAGCGAAGAAAAAAGAACTCGGGCTTAGCCAAGAAAAAATTGCTATAGAAGGCCTCAAGGCCAATAGCCAGAGCGCTGCGAGCCATTATTTGACAGGGCGAAACGCCTTGAATATCGAGGCCGCTTCTGTTTTTGCGCGCTATTTGAAAGTCCCCGTTTCAGCCTTTAGCGAGCGCCTTGCTAAAGAAATCGACAAGCTTTCAAGCTCTGAGCCTTCAAATGTCGCTTCAACTCGACAACCTAATGAGTCATTCCGCTACCCGGTCATCAGCTGGGTTGCCGCTGGCGCCTGGGCGGAAGCAGTCGAACCCTTCCCTCCTGGGTTTTCAGATCGATACGAGTTATCGGACTACAACTCTAAGGGGCCGGCCTTCTGGCTTGAGGTTAAGGGCGACTCGATGACATCTCCGGTCGGGACAAGCATTGCTGAAGGAACGCTGATCCTTGTTGATACCGAGGCTGACGTTCAGTCTGGAAAACTTGTTGTGGCCAAATTGGCTGACAGTGACCAAGCCACCTTCAAGAAGCTCGTAGATGACGGTGGTCGACGTTACTTAAGGCCCTTGAACCCTGCCTACCCTACTGAGATGTGTGCAGAGAGCTGCCGAATCGTTGGAGTCGTGGTAAGGGCGCTGCAAAAGCTATAGGACATTGGCCCCCCCATCTAGCCTGCCTTTAGAAAGCCCGCCATGAGCGGGCTTTTTTCGTCTTTGGTCCTCACAAGTTCTTTCACTTTCGTAAGTTTGCGGCGTGTATTCCTCTTTTTTGTATAAAGATTTTTGCAGCTTGCCGAAATGGACTATCCCAACCCGTCAATTGTTTGACATTTTGTGGTGGCGCTTCCAAATGAAAAAACTAAGGACCACCGTATGCATCGCCCACCTCCTGCAAACTCATCTGAGACTTCATATGCGATTCTCCGCCGACGAATCCAACGCCTGATCGCTGCACCGCATGCGCAGAAGATCCAATCCGTCGTAGTCACCAGGTCAGAGAACGAATCTGCCGAAGCATGGCTCCAAGTTCTGGAGGAAATTGAAGAAACCGATGGGGTCCGCATGGATCGGCTCGAGAGTGGTGCCATCAGGATCGGATGGCGAGAATACTGCGAAGCGTGAAGAGGGCCCGCGATTGAGCGGGTTTTTTATTATCTATCGTATTTTTTATTACCTGCGGTCTTGACTGAATTTATTATCACTAGTAATTTATTTGTCAGGCCATCGGCTCAGCAGCGAAAGCCGCGCCACTCTTTAACAATCAGCGCAACAAACAACAGACCGCATTGCCTCTACCGGTGACCGGCGAACAGACAGGCCCGAAAGCCTGCCAACGACAGGAACAACCTGGGCGGCTGATCGATGGTGAAACGCCAGAACCGTGTGAATGACCCAGCAAGCAATGCGCCCCGCCCCCTCCGGCGGCAGTAGGACTGACAGCATCACTGCTGCACCTTGGTGACAGGGTGCAGTGGGATGTCATCCCACCCAGAGAAATCACCATGTTTGGAATGAAGAAGCTGTTCGGAAAACAAGTCGGCAACGCCCAAGCCGAGATGAAGAAAGTCGTTAACCGCGACTTGATGCAGGCCATTGTCGGCGGCGGCTTATTGGTCGCTGCGGCTGATGGGGAAATTGAAGCCAGTGAGGTTTCCAAGCTCGACGAACTGATTCGCTCCAACCCAAATTTGACGCACTTCGGCGGCGAGATCACCGAAACCATCAATCGCTTCACGGCTCAACTGAACGCCAACTTCCAAGTAGGTCGATTGGCAATCAAGCGGGAACTGACCGACATCAAAAACGTTCCGGCCGACGCGGAGGAAGCCTTCGTCAACGTTCTTGCCGTTGCCCAGGCTGATGGTCAGATCGAGCCAGCAGAATTGGTGGTGCTGAAAGAAATAGGCATGCACTTCGGTCTGCGTCTGGCTGACTACGGTATCGAGGCGTGAAGTACGCGACAAAGGTTCTGCTGATCCTGCTGGCACTGATCGTCGGCTGCATGTTGCTGAGCAACGTAGCCTCTCGAGCCACTTGCTCCTACTAGGGCTTCCAGACTGACCGAGAGACGCGCTACGCCGCCTTTGTAGGCTGCATGGTTCTGGTTGAAGGGGCGTGGTTCCCGCGCAATAAAATCCGCGTAGTGCAGTGACGTTTCACTGATGCCGCTTCTTAAAAGGCGGCATTGGGAAACCAACTAACGCAAGGAAATGGACAATGCTGATTTTGACTCGTAAAGCAGGCGAAAGCATCAACATAGGCAACGACATAACGATCACCGTGCTGGGTGTGAGCGGCCAACAAGTACGCATCGGGACAAGCGCTCCCAAGGAAGTCGCAGTGCATCGAGAAGAGATCACCCAGCGCATTCAAGCGGGCCTGTCCAAACCCCGGTAATTAATCAACCAGCAGGTAGGCGGAGTGCTGACGAATACACATCACCTACTCCGAGGGATCAACATGCATCCATCATTTCAAGAGCGCTTCGATGAACTCGGTGTGCTACTGCAGAAATCTAATGCAGCCCGGGCCGGCCGTATAAATCGACCAGCGCCAGCCAAACCGGTGCGCTACCAAGTCGCCGGGAGAAGCGTCGGCATGTACCAGATTAAAGACCGTACCACCGGCAAGACTCGCGCCTTTCGTGACGACTACAAGGCCGCTCACGAACTCGCCATGCAGTTTGAAGCAAAGGCCAATCGCCACATTGCGGTGGCACTATGAAAAAGCGAAAGCCCAACAACATGCGAACCCGGATAGAGCGAGCGAGCCGGGCACTGCTCAATGCCAATCACGTCGCGGTGGTCCATATCGACCCCAGCGGACGTCAAGGGATGATCAACAGGAAGAGCTGCAAGAGCATCCCGCCAGGGCAGCGCATGGCAGAAGCAGTCTGCGACATTGCCCACCGCTGGACGATCTATGTCAGCGTCCAGTGTCGCGATCAACAAGGGCACCGCTACACTAAATCAGTAGAGGTTGCTCCCCAAGGCAACTATCTGGCCGCGCACCTCGAAGACGTGATCGAGGAAACCTACAAAGACCTGGTCGCCGAGAGCAATCCGAATCATCGGGTCGCTTCGGGCTGGATCGCCATTCCCGCCGAAATATCGCTGACTGAAGAGCAAGCCGCCCGGGTGTTCGACGCCGTGGGTGTCTGGAATCAGCAGAGGGCAGCATGAAAAGCATCAGCAACCAAGTGCGCCAGCGCCGACGACAGACATGGCTGGATCTACCAGCCCACGGAATTGAAGAGACAGGCCATGGCCGAGGAACAGCAGGAGCCGACGGCGGAAGCCATCAAGCAGCGCAAGAAGCGCGAGAAGAAGGTCGCGGACGATGCCAAGAAGGGGATCGGCCGATTCACTGTTGAGGTAGCTGGCGTGTTCATGCCTGACCTGAAGCGCCTCATGAAGGAACATGGCTTCAACAACCAGCAGGAGGTGTATCAGAACCTGCTGCGGAACGTGATCGCCGCGGACTTCAATACGGCGACGCAGATGCTCGAGTGTGTCACGACACCTTATGTAG
>NZ_JBFUID010000116.1:0-5894 GCF_056402055.1 Pseudomonas sp. P4_C4
GCTTGGGCCTTATCAAAACGGTAAGGGTAACTATTACCGCGCACCGAAGCCTGAGGCGCAGGCCTATATCGATCAACACGGAATCCCCTATGGCACTTGGTAAGGGCCACTCCCCAATGAAACGCCTGAGCCTGCTGGTCGGCCTGCTGTTCAGCTTGTGTGCCTGCGCCACTGGTCCCACGCCACCCAAGTTGCCCTACCACAGCTGGTACGTCGGCCTGGCCGCGCCGCGCTTCATGGAAGTGTGGGTCGAGAGTGTGGATGTGCTCGATCAGCGCGGGCTGGCGTTCTTTCATGTGTTTGGGGGCGTGGCCAGTTACACCGGCAAAGCGGAAGGCTGGCACAAGGGCGGAGGGAAAACGAAGCCGGTGAACAACGTCGATCTACCAGACCGCATCTTCGTGCGCTGGCAATCGCTGGTGGAGCCGCAGACCTACAAGATCGGTATCCGGATCCCGCAGTGGGTGCGTGACGACATGATCAAGCCACAGCGGTTGTTCTGCAAACCTGCTCAAAAGGAAATGACGCTCTACGAAGATACGATCAATTTGGGCATGGCCCCTGGCGGCATTGTAAAGGTCTGGTTAGGTGGGGCGTGTCTGGGCTACAGGGAAGTCGGGCGTTTTCAGGCGGAGATCGAGCCGCTAGGGCCTTATCAAAACGGTAAGGGTAACTATTACCGCGCACCGAAGCCTGAGGCGCAGGCCTATATCGATCAACACGGAATCCCCTATGGCACTTGGTAAGCGTTAGTTAAAAGGTATTTTTATTTCACTCGGAAAGATCATGGTGTCATTGCGGGATTGATTTTTAAAGGGACGAAGCCATGCAGCAATTAAAACATGCAGTTAGTACGAATAACACGGACAGTACCGTAATCAAGGTCGTGTCTGCGCAAAGTACATTGACCTGGGTGTCGCCTGCTGAAAATGAAGTGTTCAAGATTGACCAGGACGCCACGTTGCCCGTTATCGCGTTCGAGTTTCGAGCGCAATTCGTTGGCGATATCAAATGGTCCTGGGTAATTGAATGGGAGGCAAAAGTCAGTGGTTTGAAGGAGCGGGCGCGAAAAGATAATGCACTGAATACGTTCAATGAGTCAGGATCATTTGTCAGCGGCGAAAAAACGTGGACGGCTGATTTCTCTGGCCAGGTTCTCGGTGGAACGTTGACCGTAAAAGTGCAGGTCGGTCAAAAGTCGCTCACGAGGACTGTTGTCATTAAAGGACAGAATCCTGTTCGAGAGAGTATCGCTACTTATGTTGCAAGCCTGGATGGCATGACCGGATTCGAGAAGCTGTTGGAACAAGAGACGGGCAGTAAACACTTCATCGATTTCGACGGCGAGCCAATCGTTGCTTTCGACAAAGGCTACGGCATCACGCAAATGACCAATCCGGCACCGTCCTACGAACAGGCGTGGAACTGGAAAGCGAACATTCTGGGAGGCTCCTCCATCTACAAGGATAAGGTTCGGATCGCAATAAAATATCTGGGTCAGTCTGGCAGGAGCTATACGACTGAGCAGCTGGAACATGAGGTATTCAGCCGCTGGAACGGTGGCTCCTACCATGAGTGGGATACCGTCTCAAGATCCTGGGTCAGGAAAAAGAACATCCTGTGCGACGCCAATACCGGAAACATCGGTTGGTCGATGGACAATGAAAAAAACCAGGACAAGACCGAAGCCGAACTGCACGAGAGAGATGTGGATACCTACAAAAAAGGCACCAAGGGGCAATCGGAGGACCACCCTTGGACTTATCAGGGGGTGTGCTATGCCGATCATGTGTTGTCGAAGTAAATATGTTTGTTCTTTGTTTTTTTTATTGTTGGGTTTCATGGCAGTGAGTGGCGCTTTCGCCGATACGGCAATGCCTTGGGTCAGCAATGAAAAGAGTGGGGTGATTTTGCATATGGAAGACGGAAGTCTCTATCGGCTGAAGTTGAATGCTGGAGTGGGCGGTGTTTTCTATGACAGGCATAAATACCCCATTACTGGAGAAACTTATCTCGCACTGTTTGAAGTGTCTCCCTCCAACCCTGGAAAGCCTACAGGTTTCTGTGGCGCCGGCAGTGAGGTTTGGTTGCACGTATATAGAGTGGCGGATACCAGTCTGAGGACCAAAACAAGGACACTGGTCAGTAGTTGCCTGCGCTCGATTTCAATGGCAAGCCAGAACTCCGGAACGGAAAAACAAGACACTGATTTTTCTTCGGTGCAATGGAATAAAAAGGGGTTTTCTATTGATTGGTTCAATCATGTTAATGCTGCTGGCCAGGCATTAACTTCAACGAACTATGTGCTGTATGGCAAGGCGGTTTCGATTCAGGAAGTCCTGAGTCAATAGCCGTTGGGCATGTGAGTAATCAAGTGGGTCTTTAAAAAAGGGAAATGGAATGAAAGGCATCATCCGTATTGGTGACAAAACAACCGGAAAGGGCACTGTGCTTACGGGGTCCGCCGCGATGCGGTTCGGTGGTATCGGCGTGGCTCGCGAGGGTGACGCGGTAATGTGCCCCGTTCCAGGCCATGGTCGAACAGTGATTGCCGAGGGGCATCCGAGGTTTCACGAAAACGGCGTACCGATTGCGTTTCACGGACACTGTTGTGCCTGCGGTTGCGCCTTGATTTCGTCACTCCCCGAAGCGGGCGCGAGCTGATCATGGCGGTCCGTCTCGATCAAGTACCTGCTCCGGCGTCCCGTCCTGCGCGGCCTCGTGTCTGGCTTTGGCTGGGCCTGTTGCCGCTGCTTTGGTTGCTGGGTATCGGGTTGATGTTTGGCTTCGCCAGTCAATCGTTGCGGCAACAGCCGTTGGATTTCTACGGTCTGGCCTTGGGTGTTCCGTTCTTGGGTTGGTGCGTCATGAGCTTCGGGCGCGCGCTGCTGTACATCGGTGGACAAGCTGTTGCAGATGGCTGGGATGAGGCCCGTGAGGAGGATTCGGTTCGGCGACTGCGCCGTGGCCGGCGATCCCAGCAAGTATTGAATGTGAGTCTTTACACGGCCTTGCGAGCGCCGGGAGAGGAGTCGCAAGTCCAACTGGACGCTTTGCTGACTGGGGTCAAGGCGCTCAAGACTCAGCCCTCCTTGTCAGGCGGTGTCGCGGTACGTCAAAGCCGCTTGCCCGGCAATACGACGCCGGCCTCTGAGCTCGTGTTATTGAGCGTTTTGGTGCAGGTGCTCGTTGACCTGGCGCAAACCTTGGGGCAACTGCCAGACGAGACGCCGCTGGCACTGTTGCTCGAAGTCGATAGTGGATTACCGGAACATACTTTGCGCCGAGTGTGGCGACAGGCCTGGACAGAGTCTGGCATTCGCCAGTCGACCACACCTGTCGAAGGGCAGGGCCTGGCGGCGCTGGATCAATGGCTCGACCAGCGAATTACCGACCAGGCGTTACTGATGGTGGTGGCGGCACAGTTTGCGCCGGAACAGCCCGAAGAGGCGGCGGAAGCGGTCGTCGGACTGCTGCTGGGTAATCGTTTGACGCAAACCACATTGCCACCCATTGCCTACCTGCACCGTCCGGAGCAGGAGCGAGAGCCCAGCCCCGATGCGCTGTTGTATGCCACTCGTCAAGCACTGGATTGGGTGCCACTGGATGCCCAATCAATCGAGCATGTGTGGCGTGTGGGGGGGGAATGCGCAACGCGAGGTGGCAATCAGCACTGTCCTGGCGCAACTGCCGATGGCGGTGACACACAACCTGGATACCTTGCTGGGACACCCGGGCACAGCATCTGCGTGGTTGGCGATCGTGGCCGCTACACAAACCCTTCAGCGCGGCGTCGGGCCGCAATTCATTTTCAGTGGCGACGATGTCGCAACCGGGCTTTGGTGCACGGTTTTGACACCTGTGTCACCACTTTCGAAGTAGGAATCTCGAAATGCAGTTTCGACGCTCTGTAGGGTTGGGTGTTCTGGTTGGCGTTCTGTTGCTGACCGGTGTGGGTTTAGGTGCAGTGGTCTGGCATCACCCCGAGTCGCTGGGCATTGCTAACGGCAGCGCCCGGCAAACAATTTGGCTTTCGGCAATATTGGTCACCACCTTTATCGTGGTGATGTTTCTGGGTGGTTACCCTCTGCTGGGACGTCTAGGTCGCTCAGTTTATCGACCGCTTGACGCCGATGATGTTACTCAACCTGTGCAAGCGCCACTCAATGAATCCACTGATGCTCAGGTGGAGAAACGAATGGCAGCGGTTAAAACGTACCTGCGGAAAAACCACAGCCTCCTCTGGCCCCGTAAAATCCGCCTCCTGCTCGTCGTCGGCGAACCCGAGCAAATCACTGCCATCGCCCCCGGCCTGACCTCGGAAAACTGGCTCGACGCGCAGAACACCGTGCTGATCTGGGGCGGCAGCCTGCAAGCCGAGCCCACCGAGGCGACGCTGAAWCAGTACCGCCGCCTGACCCGCTGGCGCGCGCTGGACGGCGTGGTCTGGGCGCTGAGCAAGGAGCAGTGCAGCGATGCCGCCGCGATGGGGGCCGGCGTGCGTCACTTGAAGGTGCTGGCCCGCGAATTGGGCTGGCAGTTGCCCTTACACCTKTGGCAGGTCTGCGCGAGCAAGTGGGTACARRACCYGCGRCCGACCCAGGCGGTGGGTTGTCGGTTGTCCTCGCGGGGCACGGCGCTTGAACTGGACACCCGGTTGGGGGCGTTGCTCGACCCTTTGCGGCAGCAGGGCCTGGAGCAAATGCGGGATGCGATGGCGCATGACTTTCTGTTGCGCCTGTCCCGCGATTTGCAGGCCGAGGGCATGGCCCGGTGGCGTCAGGCGCTGTCGCCATTGTTCGGCGAGTTGGCCCGCAGCGTGCCGCTGCGGGGGCTGTGGTTCAGCCTGCCGCTGCCGTCGGGCAATAAAATTGATCAGCGGCACTATTGGCATATCGATCCAGCCTGGCACGGCGTGCTGGCCGATCAGGCCGCCAGCCCTCGACGCCTGGGCTGGTCCGCCCCGCGAGTCGCTTATGCGCTGGTGTTGGGCGTGGCGCTGCTGTGGGGTGCCGGGATGTTGCTGTCCTTCGTCAGCAACCGCGGGCAGATCGCCCTTGTCCAGACCGCGCTGGCGACCCTGGAACAAGCGGGCAGCGGCGACGAACAACTGCTGGCGTTCAACGAGTTGACCCGTGAACTGGGGCGCCTGGACTACCGCGCGCACCACGGCACGCCGTGGTACCAGCGGTTTGGCCTGAGCCATAACCCGGCTTTGCTCGTGGCCGTATGGCCGCGCTACGTCGAGGCCAACAATCGCCTGCTGCGCGATCCAGCGGCCACCAATCTGCAACAGCAACTCAAGGCGCTGATCCAGCTGCCACCCGCCAACCCCGAACGCGCCAAGCGTGCCCCGGCCGCCTACGCGCAGCTCAAGGCCTACCTGATGATGGCGCGCCCGGAGAAAGCCGACGCGGCTTTCCTCGCCAAGGTGCTGGTCGAGACTCAGGCGCAACACACCGACATCACGCCGGGGCTCTGGCAGGGCCTGTCACCCGGCCTCTGGCAGTTCTATGCCGAGCAACTGGCGGCCCATCCGGCCTGGCGTATCGAGGCTGACCCGACGTTGGTGGCCCAGGCCCGTCAGGTACTGCTCGTCCAGTTGGGCCAGCGCAATGCCGAAGCCAGCCTGTACCGCCGGGTGCTCGATGCGGCGGCCAATCACTACCCGGCCCTGGGCTTGCAGCAGATGGTCGGCGACACCGACGCCCGCGCRCTGTTCGCCACCACGGCCAGCGTGCCCGGGGTGTTCACCCGCCAGGCCTGGGAGGGCCAGGTCCGCCAAGCCATCGACGAGGTGGCCGAGGCTCGCCGCGAGGAGATCGACTGGGTGCTCAGCGACAATCCCGCCAGCCTCGCCGCCGACTTGAGCCCGGAGCAACTCAAGGAACGCC
>NZ_JBFUID010000117.1:0-5668 GCF_056402055.1 Pseudomonas sp. P4_C4
CCGGGGTGATCAGCTACAGCTACACCCTCAACGATAACGAAGCCCACCCAACCGCCAATGGCGCCAACACTTTGCCTGAGCAGTTCGCCGTGACCGTGGTCGACGACAACGGCACCACTGCGACCGGCAGCCTCGACGTGAACATCGTCGACGACCTGCCCAATGGCGTGGACGATAGCAACGCCAGTACCGCCTCGGAAACCCTGCTGACCCTCAACGGCAACGTGTTGACCAACGACGTGCAAGGTGCTGACCGGGTAGCGGTCGGAGAAAATGCCGGCCCCATCACCCCCGGCACTTTCACCGGCACCTACGGCACTTTGGTACTGAATGCCAACGGCACCTACACCTACACCCTCAACACCAGCGATGCCGACTTCAAGGCGTTGCACGGCGGTGGCAATGGCACCGAAACCTTCACCTATACGCTGACGGACGCCGACGGTGACAGCAGCACCGCCAACCTGGTGCTGCAGATCCACAACAACGATGACCCGATCACGATTGGCGGTTTGAGCGCTCAGGGTGGTGAGCTCACCGTCTTCGAGAAAAACCTCAGCGACGGCAGCGCACCGGATGCCACGGCGTTGACCCAGAACGGCACCTTTACGGTCACCGCCCTCGACGGCGTCACGAGCCTGACCGTCGGCGGTATCGCCGTGGTCAGCGGTGGTGTGGCCGCCGGCTTGCCGCAATCGATCACCACGCCACTGGGCAGCACCCTGACCATCACCGGGTTCAATGCCGCGACCGGGGTGATCAGCTACAGCTACACCCTCAACGATAACGAAGCCCACCCAACCGCCAATGGCGCCAACACTTTGCCTGAGCAGTTCGCCGTGACCGTGGTCGACGACAACGGCACCACTGCGACCGGCAGCCTCGACGTGAACATCGTCGACGATCTGCCCAATGGCGTGGACGACAGCAATGCTTCAACGGCTTCGGAAACCCTGCTGACCCTCAACGGCAACGTGTTGAGCAACGACGTGCAAGGCGCCGACCGGGTAACGGTGGGTGAAAACGCCGGACCGATCACCCCCGGCACCTTCGCCGGGACTTACGGCACCCTGGTGCTGAATGCCAACGGCACCTACACCTACACCCTCAACACCAGCGATGCCGACTTCAAGGCCTTGCACGGCGGCGGCAGTGCGACGGAGAGCTTCACCTATACGTTGATGGACGCCGACGGCGACATCAGCACCGCCAATCTGGTACTGCAGATCCACAACAACGATGATCCGGTGGTCCTCAACGGCCTCAACGTGTATGGCGGTGAGCTGACGGTTTACGAAAAAAACCTCGGCGACGGCAGCAGCCCGGACGCACCGGCTCTGACCCAGAGCGGCACCTTCACCGTGACCGCGCTGGACGGCGTCACGAGCCTGGCCGTCGGCGGTATTGCCGTGGTCACCGGCGGTGTGGCCGCCGGCTTCCCGCAGTCGATCACCACACCACTGGGCAGCACCCTGACCATCACCGGGTTCAACGCCGCGACCGGTGTCGTGAGCTACAGCTACACCCTGAATGACAACGAAGCGCACCCGACGGCCAACGGCGCCAACACCCTGCCTGAGCAGTTCGCCGTGACCGTGGTCGACGACAACGGCACCACCACGACCGATTCACTGGACGTCAACATCGTCGACGACCTGCCAAAAGCCGTGTACGACAGCAATGCTTCAACGGCCTCGGAAACCCTGCTGACCCTCAATGGCAACGTGCTGAGCAACGACGTGCAAGGCGCCGACCGGGTAACCGTGGGTGAAAACGCCGGCCCGATCACCCCCGGCACCTTCACCGGCACCTACGGCACCCTGGTACTCAATGCCAACGGCACTTACACCTACACCCTCAACACCAGCGATGCCGACTTCAAGGCGTTGCACGGCGGCGGCAACGGCACCGAAACCTTCACCTACACCCTCACCGACTCTGACGGCGACAGCAGCACGGCCAACCTGGTGCTGAATGTCTACAACAACGACAATCCGGTGACCCTCAACGGCCTCAACGTGTATGGCGGCGAGCTGACGGTTTATGAAAAAAATCTCGGCGATGGCAGCAGCCCCAACACGTCGGCACTGACCCAGAGCGGGACTTTCACGGTGGCCGCGCTCGATGGCCTGCAAACCCTGACCGTCGGCGGCATTGCCGTGGTCAGCGGTGGTGTGGCCGCGGGCTTCCCGCAATCGACCACCACCCCGCTGGGCAGCACGCTGACCATCACCGGGTTCAATGCCGCGACCGGGGTGATCAGCTACAGCTACACCCTCAACGATAACGAACCCCACCCAACCGCCGACGGCGCCAACAGCCTCACCGAGAACTTCAACGTCGTAGCCACCGATACCGATGGCGACAGTGCGACCGGGCAGATCAACGTCAATATCGTCGACGACCTGCCAAAAGCCGTGTACGACAGCAATGCTTCAACGGCCTCGGAAACCCTGCTGACCCTCAACGGCAACGTGTTGATCAACGACGTGCAAGGCGCCGATCGGGTAGCGCTCGGAGAAAACGCCGGCCCCATCACCCCCGGCACTTTCACCGGCACCTACGGCACTTTGGTACTGAATGCCAACGGCACCTACACCTACACCCTCAACACCAGCGATGCGGATTTCATAGCCCTGCATGGCGGTGGCAACGGCACCGAAACCTTCAGCTACACCCTCACCGATGCAGACGGCGACAGCAGCACGGCGAACCTGGTGCTGCAGATCCACAACAACGATGACTCGATCACGATTGGCGGTTTGAATGTTGAGGGTGGCGAACTCACTGTATTCGAGAAAAATCTCAGCGACGGCAGCAGCCCAGACGCACCAGCCTTGACCCAGAACGGCACCTTTACCGTCACCGCGCTGGACGGTGTCACGACCCTGACCGTCGGTGGTATCGCCGTGGTCACCGGTGGCGTGGCCGCCGCCTTCCCGCAATCGATCACCACCCCGCTGGGCAGCACCCTGACCATCACCGGGTTCAATGCCGCGACCGGTGTCGTGAGCTACAGCTATACCCTCAATGATAACGAAGCGCACCCGACGGCCAACGGCGCCAACACCCTGCCTGAGCAGTTCGCCGTGACCGTGGTCGACGACAACGGCACCACCGCGACCGGTTCGCTGGACGTGAACATTGTCGACGACCTGCCAAAAGGCGTGTACGACAGCAATGCTTCAACGGCTTCGGAAACCCTGCTGACCCTCAACGGCAACGTGCTGAGCAACGACGTGCAAGGCGCTGACCGGGTAGTGGTCGGAGAAAACGCCGGCCCGATCACCCCCGGTACGTTCACCGGTACCTACGGCACCCTGGTACTCAACGCCAATGGCACTTACACCTACACCCTCAACACCAGCGATGCCGATTTCAAAGCCCTGCATGGCGGCGGCGACGGCAGCGAAACTTTCACCTACACCATCACCGACTCCGACGGCGACAGCACCACCGCCAACCTGGTGCTCAACGTCTACAACAACGACAATCCGGTGACCCTCAACGGCCTCAACGTGTATGGCGGTGAGCTGACGGTTTATGAAAAAAATCTCGGCGACGGCAGCAGCCCGGACGTACCAGCCCTGACCCAGAACGGCACCTTCACCGTCACCGCCCTGGACGGCGTCACGAGCCTGACCGTCGGCGGTATCGCCTTGGTCACCGGTGGTGTGGCCACCGGCTTCCCGCAGTCGATCAGCACACCACTGGGCAGCACCCTGACCATCACCGGGTTCAATGCGGCGACCGGTGTCGTGAGCTACAGCTACACCCTCAATGATAACGAAGCGCACCCGACGGCCAACGGCGCCAACACCCTGCCTGAGCAGTTCGCCGTGACCGTGGTCGACGACAACGGCACCACCGCGACTGGTTCGCTGGACGTCAACATCGTCGACGACCTGCCAAAAGGCGTGTACGACAGCAATACTTCAACGGCTTCGGAAACCCTGTTGACCCTCAACGGCAACGTATTGAGCAACGACGTGCAAGGCGCCGACCGCGTGACGCTCGGTGAAAACACCGGCCCGATCACCCCTGGCACTTTCACCGGGACTTACGGCACCCTGGTGCTGAATGCCAACGGCACTTACACCTACACCCTCAACACCAGTGATGCCGACTTCAAGGCATTGCACGGCGGTGGCGACGGCACCGAAACCTTCACCTACACCCTCACCGATTCGGACGGTGACAGCAGCACCGCCAACCTGGTGTTGAACGTCTACAACAACGACGATCCGGTGGACCTCAACGGCCTCAACGTGTATGGCGGCGAGCTGACGGTTTACGAGAAAAATCTCAGCGACGGCAGCAGCCCCAACACGCCGGCCCTGACCCAGAGCGGCACCTTCACCGTGACCGCGCTCGATGGCCTGCAGACCCTGACCGTCGGCGGCATCACGGTCGTCAGCGGTGGTGTGGCCGCTGGCTTCCCGCAAACGGCGGTCACGCCACTGGGCAGCACCCTGACCATCACCGGGTTTAACGCGGCCACCGGCGTGATCAGCTACAGCTACACGCTGAACGATAACGAAGCCCATCCGAGTGCCGACGGCGCCAACAGCCTCACCGAGAACTTCAGCGTCGTGGCCACCGATACCGATGGCGACAGTGCGACCGGGCAGATCAACGTCAACATCGTCGACGACCTGCCAAAAGGCATGTACGACAGCAATGCTTCGACCGCCTCGGAAACCCTGCTGACCCTCAACGGCAACGTACTGAGCAACGATGTGCAAGGCGCTGACCGCGTAACGGTCGGTGAAAACGCCGGACCGATCACCCCCGGCACTTTCACCGGGACTTACGGCACTCTGGCGCTGAATGCCAACGGCACCTACACCTACACGCTGAACCCCAACGATGCGGACTTCAAAGCCCTGCAGGGCGGTGGCAACGGCACCGAAACCTTYASCTACACCATCACCGATTCGGACGGTGACAGCAGCACGGCGAACCTGGTGCTGCAGATCCACAACAACGATGACTCGGTCACGATTGGCGGTCTGAATGTTGAGGGCGGCGAACTCACCGTCTTCGAGAAAAACCTCAGCGACGGCAGCAGCCCGGACGCACCGGCGCTGACCCAGTACGGCACCTTCATCGTGACCGCGCTGGACGGCGTCACGAGCCTGACCGTTGGTGGCATCGCCGTGGTCAGCGGTGGTGTGGCCGCCGGCTTCCCGCAATCGATCACCACCCCGTTGGGCAGCACCCTGACCATCACCGGGTTCAATGCCGCGACCGGTGTCGTGAGCTACAGCTATACCCTCAACGATAACGAAACCCATCCAACCGGCAACGGCGCCAACACCCTGCCTGAGCAGTTCGCCGTCACCGTGGTCGACGACAACGGCACCACCGCGACGGGCAACCTCGACGTCAACATCATCGATGACCTGCCAAAAGGCGTGTACGACAGCAATGCGTCAACCGCCTCGGAAACCCTGCTGACGCTCAACGGCAACGTGCTGACCAATGACGTGCAAGGCGCTGACCGAGTGACGGTCGGTGAAAACGCCGGACCGATCACCCCCGGCACTTTCACCGGGACTTACGGCACTCTGGCGCTGAATGCCAACGGCACCTACACCTACACGCTGAACCCCAACGATGCGGACTTCAAAGCCCTGCAGGGCGGTGGCAACGGCACCGAAACCTT
>NZ_JBFUID010000118.1:0-5465 GCF_056402055.1 Pseudomonas sp. P4_C4
GCCCAGATCCGAATGAGATTGAGAGACCTGAATCCAGAGGAATGGCCAGAGCTGGATAAGGTGGCAAAAGTGCTCGGCATGTCATATTCGACGCTTCAGCGAAGGCTCCAAGCCGAGGGGGTGAGCTATCAGCGTTTGAAAGACAATCTGCGCCGCGACATGGCGATAAACCTGCTGTGCCAGCCAAATATGACAGTAACCGAAGTAGCTGCTCGCACAGGCTTCCAAGAAAGCAGTGCATTTCACCGTGCCTTCAAGAAGTGGACGGGAGTGAGCCCTGGCGCATATCGCCGCTCCAATGCTGAAGAACCGGGCGAAAGCTAAAAGCCTTTCTTCCGGAACAAAAGAACTACTTCCCCCGCTAGATTACGTACTGAGATCTGCAACTCGTTTCACCCGCCAAAATGCCGATGGAAATCTCTTCCCCAAGATCATATTGGTCGTTTCTGGCCTGCTATGGGTGTCCAAATCGGTCAAGCAGAACGATGTCGTAGGGCATAGGCCGCAGCAAACCCAACTCCTACGATGCGACGCAGGTAGCCCAAGCGTCGCATCTCAAGCAGACAACCGAGTCTTCAACCGGTGCGTCCCCCCTCGATATGCCTCCAAGACCGGGTGCCTGGCACTTCACAAACAAAAACAAGATCGAAGGAGACGCGATATGCAGCCGGTAAACGTTTATGCACTTGCGGTTGAATCGAAGTTCACTCGCTTCCATGGGCTCATTCTATTTTGGTGTGTCCTCATTCTGATAATCGATGGCTATGACCTCGCTGTAGTCGGTGCAGCCCTTCCGGCGATCATGAAGGACATGAACATTGATCCAACCAGCGCCGGCATCATGGCGGGTTCTGCGCTCTTCGGAACGATGCTCGGAGCGATATTTCTTGGAACGCTAGCTGACCGTATTGGGCGTCCCAGGATGATCGCAATCTGTGTGGCCTTGTTCAGTATTTTCACTGCTGGGGCTGGTCTCACCAGTGACCCGATTAGCTTCAGCATTTCTCGCTTCATCGCGGGCCTTGGCATCGGCGGAGTACTGCCAATTTGTACCGCTCAGATGGGTGAATTTTCTCCACTCAAATTCCGTACTCGCCTGGTGACCCTCGTTTTCGCGGGGTACTCCGTGGGCGGTATTTTGGTTGCACTCACTGGCAAGCAACTCATTGAGAGTCATGGATGGCAGTGGGTGTTTTACGTAGCGCTGCTGCCAGTGCTTCTGATTCCTATGATCCTGAAGACCATGCCTGAGTCCATAGGCTACCTGCTTAAAACCGGACGTCAGGATGAGCTACGGGCTATCGCTCGCAAGATAGACCCTGCGCTCATTATCGACGAAAACACTGTGATGACCGGAAACGCCACAGTATTGGAAAAACAGGAAGCGCCAGTTCGTAACTTGTTCCAGGATGGTCGAGGCTTTAGCACCGTAATGATTTGGGCTGCGTTCATGACCGGCCTCTTCATGGTGTACGCCCTTAACTCCTGGTTGACCAAGCTTATGGCGATGGCTGGGTTCAGTCTTGGCTCCGCGTTGAACTTTGTGATTGTTTTCAATGTGGGGGCCATCGCCGGTGCAATTGGCGGAGGATGGTTGAGCGACAAGCTAAACATCAAACACGTACTGGTCTGCTTTTATATCGTAGGAGCAATTGCTCTAACAATTTTGGGTTATACGCGCTCAACAACTTTGCTATTTCCAGTGGTGTTCACTGTCGGGGCATCGACTCTTGGTACCCAGCTGTTGGCCTATGCGTACGCTGGGGATTTCTACCCGTCATCGATTCGTTCAACCGGCGTTGGCTTCGCGTCTGGTGTAGGAAGAATTGGCGCTATCGTCGCACCTATCCTCATCGGCTGGCTGGTATCACTAAACCTTCCGCTTGAGAAAAACTTCATGGCTATCAGCCTTGCTGGTCTTATTGGCGCTGCCGCAGTCACCATGATTAACCAGTCGCGCGCAGACTCTACTCAAGTCAGAAAGGCCCCAGCCCTGTCTAGCTAATACCGTGATGCCTCCGCCTGTAACTGAATCCGTGGACTCTAACGCATGAAAACGAATCGCTTATCCCAACCGCCAGTATCGTCTGAACTGCTTAGCCAAACGGTTGATTGGGCGATAGCTTCACGACGCAGCATTCGGGCTTTTTTGCCCACTCCTGTGCCACGCGAAGAAATTGAATCGATCCTTGATATCGCTCGATTCTGCGCAACGGGAGTGAACATGCAGCCTTGGCGCGTCCATGTTGTCACTGGAGAAGCAAAGACTCAGCTTTCATGCGCCATCGCGGAAATTGACGACAATCCGTCACTCAGCAACAACCTTGAAGACGCATACGAATATTACCCACGCGAATGGACTTCGCCATACGTGGATCGGAGAAGGAAAGTAGGTTGGGAACTCTATGGATTGCTGGGAATTGCAAAGGGTGACAAGCAGCGGATGCATGCGCAACACGGTCGCAATTACCATTTTTTTGATGCACCAGTCGGCTTGATCTTTACCATTGATCGAGTGTTAAAGGAGGGGAGTCTCCTTGACTACGGAATGTTTCTGCAGGCCGTGATGGTTGCGGCGCGAGGAAGGAAGTTGCACACCTGCCCACAAGCAGCCTTTTTGAAATATCACCACGTTATTTCGGAGGTCCTTGCTATCCCCGCTGACCAGATGCTGGTTTGCGGAATGAGTCTTGGATACGCCGACGAGACCAGTATTGAGAACACCTTGGTTACTGATCGGGAGCCGGTGAGCGCGTTTTCCACTTTTCATCACAATAATAAGGAGACAACACCATGAAACCTGGTGCTTATGAGAATGGGCTTGATCACTGCAAGGCAAACTATTTGCCCCTGACTCCACTTGGTTTTCTAGATCGCGCAGCACTTGTGCACCCGGATCGGATAGCTGTAGTTCATGGTGAACTACGCAGAACCTGGAGTGAAACTCGCGAACGGTGCTATCGCCTGGCCTCAGCACTTTCCGAAAAAGGCATGGGTTCGGGAGACACCGTTTCAATTCTGTCCCCCAATACCCCTGCCATGCTCGAGGCGCATTTTGGGATACCCCTCTGCGGCGCGGTACTGAATACAGTTAACTACCGCCTGGATGCTGAAGGAGTGGCATTCATACTTCGTCATGGGGAATGCAAGCTCCTCTTGGTGGATCGAGAGTTTGCTGCACTGGCTGATGCCGCTCTTGGACTCCTTGAGCACCGCCCTATGGTCATCGACATCAATGATCACCTGGCGCCCATTTGCAAAAGCATTGGAGACATCGATTACGAAACGTTCATCGGCAGCGGTAATCCTGATTTCGAGGGCGTATGGCCCAGTGACGAGTGGCAGCCGATAGCGCTCAACTACACCTCAGGTACAACCGGCGATCCAAAGGGTGTCGTCGCCAGCCATCGCGGCACATACCTCATGAGTATGCTGCAGATGACTAACTGGCCGCTTTCTCGGGCTCCTCGTTACCTGTGGACACTACCTATGTTCCACGCTAACGGATGGTGTTTTGCGTGGGCTATCACTGCGGCGGCCGGCACGCACGTGTGCCTGAGAAAAGTTTCCGCAGAGACGGTGTTTGAGTCGATAGATAACTATGGTGTCGACCACTTCTGTGCGGCGCCTATTGTTATGGCCATGATTGCGAACGCCGCAGACCGTCCTCCGCTTAAAACTCCGGTTCGAGTGCTGACTGCTGGTTCCCCACCTCCGGCCACAGTACTCAACGCCGTAGTCTCACGAGGCTTCGACGTTGACCACGTTTATGGGATTACTGAAGTTTCCGGCACCCCGATTAGCTGCGTATGGCAAGACGGCTGGGACGATTTAACACCGAGTGAGCAAGGCGCTTTCCGTGTACGCCAAGGGGCTCGTGCGGCAGCCTTCGAAGGCTTGATGGTCGCTGACTCCGAAACTATGCAGCCAGTACCAAAAGACGGCCAAACAACGGGTGAGCTGCTGCTCAAGGGCAACACCGTGATGATGGGTTATCTGAAGAATGAAGGCGCAACCCGAAAAGCCTTTGAAGGCGGCTGGTTTCATACTGGTGATGTAGCAGTTGTGCACCCCAACGGTTATGTACAAATTACCGACCGTTGCAAGGATGTCATTATTTCAGGAGGGGAGAATATCTCGTCCGTAGAGATCGAAGAAACCATCCATTGTCATCCTGCTGTTTTACATGCCGCAGTCGTCGCTCAGCCTGATGACAAATGGGGGGAAGTTCCTTGCGCGTTTGTCGAACTAAAAAGTGGTATTGAACCTCCCACCGAGGCAGAAATAATTGTGTTCTGCCAGGCCCGTCTTGCTCGATTCAAATGCCCTCGCAGAGTGATCTTTACGGAGTTGCCAAAAACTGCGACTGGGAAAATCCAGAAGTTTTTACTTCGAGAGCAAGCAGGCAGTCGCGATGCAATTGTCCGTTTAGCTTCAAATGGCTAGAGCGTATTCAGCTCACCCCAGGGGGAACTGAGTTGTTTGGTATGGATGAAAATTTTGGTTCGCAGATATAACTCGCACGGCGCTACCAATTAGGTAGTAAAAAACATACGCACTACAAACAAATAAAAGGTGCCTGAAGTGTTGAGCAATTTGCGCATATTCAGTTGATGCATTCGCGTGAGCGAACTCTGCGTTGGGTTCGTGTGTGTTGCGTTGGCTTGGAAGATTTCCTTGTTGCTTCTGTTACTTACAAATATAAAAAAATCGGAGCGTTATAAGTGAGCGTAAAGAAAATTTCTGCAACTTTGGTGTTTGGCAGCATTGCCCTGAGTGGCCAGGCGTTTGCTGACTTCCTAAGTGATAGCAAAGCTACCTTGGGAATGAGGAACTTCTACTTCAATAACGACAACCGTGATGGCACCGCTGCCCCTTCGAAAACCGAAGAGTGGGCGCAGGGTTTCATGTTGGACTWCAAGTCGGGATATACCGATGGTASCGTTGGTTTTGGTGTTGATACCCTGGGGTTGCTGGGCATTACCCTGGACACTGGCAAGGGACGACACGTCGGSAGCTCTATGATTCCCTCGGACAGTGACAACCGCGCCGTCGACGAGTGGAGCCGGCTGGGGCTGACCGGGAAAGTCAAAATGTCGAAGACCGAACTGCGCTACGGCACCTTGACTCCGAAACTTCCGATTCTGGTCGCCAACGATGGACGGGTGCTTCCACAAACCTTCGAGGGCGGCCAGATCACCTCGAGCGAGTTCAAGGATCTGACCCTGACGGGTGGGCGAATTGAACATGCAACGGGTCGCGGTTCAACTGATCAGACGGGGCTGGCCGCTATGGGCGGTACACGTGAAAGCAACCAGTTCGACTTCGTCGGGGGGGACTGGAAAGTCACCAAGGATCTGACGGCTCAGTACTACTATGCCCATCTCGAGAACTACTATAACCAGCAGTTTTTCGGACTGATTCACACGCTTGCGTTCTCGGACAACCAATCCCTGAAAACCGAC
>NZ_JBFUID010000119.1:0-5441 GCF_056402055.1 Pseudomonas sp. P4_C4
GCTACGAAGAGCGCTTTAGGTGTAGTTAGCCAGCCAAACATCGTCGGCGCTAGTGTCGACGATGTTTGAACCAGTTTTTACACACTCTGGGCCATGGATGGCCGATGGCGGCGGGCCCACGGAGCAGGACCGGAGCGAGGGCATGCCGAGCCACGGCGAGGCACCGAATGTCAGGGGCAAGAGCGTTTGGTTACTTTGCGCTTTTCAAAGTGACCCGCTGTAAGAGCGGAACCCTAAGTGGCCGTTACCGCAGCAATGGATATGTACACCCACAAAACATTCATCGCCTGACACAAAGCCATCGTTGGAACGCCGCCCGGACCAAGCTCGCTCCCACAGGGATCTTCAGCGACCACAAGTCCCGAGTAAAACCGGAGACCCAATGTGGGAGCGAGCCTGCTAGCGAAGACGGCCTGCCAGCCAACACACCTCTTTCAGATTCACCTCCAAAAAACTGTTCCCCAATCCCACATGGTCCGTTTGAGGGATGTCCACTCTGTTGCGCATTGTTTGAATGCCAGCGTAGGGGCACTACACCCGCCCCGTTACACGCGCGCCCCGGCGGATGGGGTGAACAAAGGAGAACAATAAAAATGCTCAACCAAGACCTGATTCGCCAGCGTCTGAGCCAACGTGCCCGCGAGTTGGTGCCGATCCTGCGTGAACGCGCCCTGAATGCCGCGCAAGCAGGCCAGTTGCCTGAAGAAACCCTGAAGGATTTCCACGACGCCGGGTTCTTTCGCATCCTGCAACCGTCCCGTTGGGAAGGCTATGAACTGGAGCCCAAGGATTTCTTTGACGTGCAGATGACCCTTGCCGAAGGCTGCATGTCCTCGGCCTGGGTGCTGGGGGTGGTGGCGATCCACAACTGGCAACTGGCGCTGTTCGACGACCGCGCCGCGCAGGATGTTTGGGGCAGCGATTCCAGCGTGCTGATCTCCTCTTCCTATATGCCGGTGGGCAAGGTCGAGCGGGTCGACGGTGGTTTCAAGTTGAGCGGACGCTGGGGCTTTTCCTCCGGCAGCAAGCATTGCGACTGGGCATTCCTCGGTGCGCTGGTGCCGCCGGCGGAGGCGGGCGGGGCGCCGGATTATCGGACGTTCCTGGTGCCGCGCAGCGACTACCAGATTCTCGAYAACTGGAACGTCATGGGCCTGGAAGCCACTGGCTCCCACGACATTCTGGTGGAAAACGCCTTCGTGCCCGAGTACCGCACCCATCGCGCGTTCGACGGTTTCATGCAGAACAGTCCGGGCAACGCGGAGAACACTGCACCGTTGTTCCGCCTGCCGTTCGGGCAGATTTTCGTGCGTGCGGTTTCGTCGTCCGCTATCGGTGCCCTGCAAGGCGCGGTGGATCAGTTTGTCGAACACAACCGCGCCCGGGTCGGGGTCAATGACGGTCGCAAAATGGTCCAGGACCCGGCCGCGCAATCGGCGCTGGCCAATGCCATGGTCTGCGTCGACGAGTGCAAGACCGTGCTGCATCGCAACTTCGCCCTGATGCTGGAGCGGGCGCAGAAGGGTGAGCCGTTGAGCATGCCCGAGCGGGTGAAAATGCGTTACGACTCGGCGCTGGTGGCCGACAAGTGCGCCAAGGCCGTTGGCGAGCTGATGTTCAACAGCGGTGCTTCGACGATCTTCCGCAGCCACCCGATCAACCGTGCCTTCCGCGACATTCATACCGGTCGCGCCCACGTCGCCAACAGTCCGTCCAAGTACGCCTGGAACCTCGGTGGGGTGAGCATGGGCCAGGACAGTAACGACTTTTTTCTCTGACGCTTTCGGCTAGTCCGTTTGCGTGATTCAAGCGCGTCGCCGATGCCCGAGCATGGGCGCAAGGCACAGGTCTCTGGCGCCGACTGCGCATCCAAATAAGCACAAGGATCAACCATGAAATTTTCCCTGATTTACGAAGCCCAGACGGTGGACTCCAGCCGCGAAGGCGACCGCAAGATTTTCGAAGACACTGTCGAGCAGGCCGTGCTGGCCGACAAGCTCGGCTTCGACACCTTCTGGTGTGTTGAGCACACGGCGCTGAGCAACTACTCGCACATGTCCGCGCCGGAAACCATGCTGGCGTTCGTTGCCGGTAAAACCGAGCGCATCGGCATTGGCCACGGAGTGGTTTGCCTGCCTCCGGCGATGAACCATCCGGTGAAGGTCGCCGAGCGCATCGCCACCCTCGACCTGTTGTCCAAGGGCCGTGTGCACTTCGGCGTGGGCAAGGGCGGCACCCAGCAGGAGGCCGGCACCTTCGGCTACGACCTGGCGACCTTGCAGCCGCAGATCGACGAAATGATGTACCTGATCCCGAAAATGTTCGTGCAGGACGAGATCGAGCACAACGGCGACTTCGTGCAGATACCCAAGCGCCCGATCCATCCAAAGCCGTACCAGGATCCGCACCCGCCGATGTACCTGGCATGCACCAACACCGAGTCGCTGAAGAATGCCGGCGGTCGTGGCATGGGCGCACTGGTGCTGGGCTTCGGTGGCCCGGAAGAAATCGCCAAGAAGGTCGAGGTGTATCACCAGGCCTACGACAACCGCGATGAAAAGAAGCAGGTTGGTTTCCGCCCTAACCGCCACATTGCCGCGCTGTGCCCGGCCATCGTGCTGGACGACAACGAAGAAGCACGCCGTATCGGTATCCGTGGCCAACGCTACTTCATGGAGTCCCTGGGCTACTGGTACGGCGGTGGCGAGCGTCCGGATCCGGAGAAGTGGAAAGACGACACCTTCGTCGATGGCAACGGCCAGAGCGTGATCAAGTCGCGCTTCGCCTCCGAAGAAGTTAGCGTCGATTTCTCCGACCCGACCATGGCGATGATGAACCCGAACCACGCCTACGGCACCGTCGAGGATTGCATCGGCTACGTGCAGCGCCTGATCGATGCCGGCGCCGACGAAATCCTGTTCATCTGTCAAATGGGCACCGTGCCGCAGTGGGCGCAGTTGGAGACCCTGAAGAACATTGGCGAGAAGGTGATTCCGCACTTCCGCAAGGGTTGATACGGGTCAAACCTCACAACCCCTGTGGGAGCCAGCCTGCTGGCGATAGCGGTCTTACATTCAGCATCGATGCTGACTGTTATGGCCCCATCGCGAGCAGGCTCGCTCCCACAGTTTGATTGCATTTTCAGGCCTGACATGGACGTCAGGCCCACTTTCCAACGGGTCCCCAAGGCCCGTTTTTTTATGCCTGCCGGATAGGGCGTTGACCACCGCATACCCCTTGTAGGAGCGAGCCTGCTCGCGATAAACCGGAGAACGCCGCGGGGTGTCAGGTTTCCAGCGTTATCGTTGGCGACCATCGCGAGCAGGCTCGTTCCTACAGGTTTTTGGCCTATAGATAGCGCCTGTTTAACGGCTGTCAGTGTTACTCGATGAAAGCTACAACGCCTTGCGTCGTTGCCTACAGGTACGCCAGAATCCGCCGGCTTGTGCGCCTTGGACCCCCTCGGTAACTTGATTCCCGTCACTGCCCATCAGTGATCGGGTTTAGTCGCCCGGGGTATATCAAAGCGCATATGCGATCAGACAGTCAGGTTATTTCATGCCTGCACTTCATGGTAGCTGTGCGCAGGGCGCCTTCGGGCGCGCCGGTTTGATACTCCCCCGGTCGACTAACCTGCGTACAGCTGCCACCCCTTGTTTAGTCGCAGGTCGGTGACGGCTCCATATATTTGGGAGTTCAACCTATGATCAAGCCTTCGCCTAATCCCCCGGACACCGATCCAGCATCCCCATACGAACCCGATTCAAAAAAACTGCACGACGCCGCCGAGCGTGCCCTCGCTTACCACTTCCCCTCGACCGCCGACATCAAAGCCACCCCTCGAACCATCAGCACGCTGTTCAGCGTCGACCCCGGGGCCACGACCGAAACCCTGGTGGTTTATCTGGTCGAGACGCTGGCCTCGGTGGATGTGATGGTGCATCAACTGGTGGATCATCTGGAGGGCGGTGATCGTAATGCGCTGCTGGGCATTTCCAATAGCGTCATGCTCGCCGAAATCACCGCGAACCGCGTGCTGGATCAAATCGAACCGGCTGTATAAAGCCGCAACACCACTTACCCCTGCAGGAGTGAGCCTGCTCGCGATAGCGGTCTTACATTCAAGATCGATGTTGAATGTTGTGGTCCCATCGCGAGCAAGTTTTTTATGTCGTACTCAATGAGTTCCGCTAGTTCAATTGGATAATTGCTGCCCCTCCCGAACCAGTTTTGCAGTGGAATCTTGTGCAAGTTTTGAAAAAAAGTGATTGGGATTTTCGCAAGGATTGAATTCAAACAACGCAAAAGTGTAGTGGTTTTTGAAGACTGCACTCGCGATAAGGAAAACCTCATTCCTTCAACTGCTCCTCTTTGTGATCAGATCCTACCTGGAAGATCTTTCATAGCCAGATTTTAAATGGCAGAGGGGAATTGATGGCTTGTAGGAAATGGTTTACAGGTTTTTGGGAAATGTATTGCAAGAATTCAGGCGTTGTATCTCTGGTTTGTAAGTAACTTCCGAAATTTTTATAAATTCTTGACGAAACACGAGAGCGCCTACTAGGTTTACAGCGTCATGGTTCATAGCGAATCAATGTTTCATCAATGCACCGACAAGAGTGCATCTACTTCGCTGACTCTCTTCGTAGAAGCGACTTATGAGGCCGCTTTGCAGAAGGTCATTAAGTGATTTTTATTGGGAGAGTGTTATTGGTCTCAGTTCTGAAATTGAATTGAGCATTTGACATAAGTTGGCGCTTCATTTGATGTGCGCTTAATTAACGGTTTGTTTAGGGAGGAGTTATGACAAAAGAAATACTCGTGAAAACGTCGCAGTCGGAAATTTCGGATAAGGAGATTTCTATTTTGGATGGGGGTATTACGATTCCGAAAAAATATTTGCGAGATAGAGTTTGTCTTGATATAGCAGATATTTTGATTGTGTCAGGGACATTGATCGAGGGTATTGGAACAGTTCATTCTGATATTGATTGTATTGTTCTGTGCGATGAAAGACCTAAAGCAAGTGATGTGGAGTCGAGCCAGCATGCATTAGTTACGGATATTAATTACCATTACCTTACTGAAAATGATGAGGTTCATAACACAACAGATTTTTATGGTAGTACAAGTCTTCATATCGATACTGACTACATAACATTTTCTGAGGTGGATGAGATCGTAGTTAAGATTGAGAAAGCATTTGAAGAGATTATCTCTGATCAACGATTTATATATCATCCGGTGCTGTCAGAACGAGAAAATAATGTTGTTCATAGATCATTAACTGGATGCGCATTAGTGAATGAGGATAAGTTCAACAAAGTAAAAGCTAAAATTCCTCGAGAAAAACATATTTATGTGGCGCACCGTGAAAAGCTCCCAGTATTTTATGCGTTTCAGGATGTTCAAGGCTGCTGGCAGTCAGGCAACCTCTGGAT
>NZ_JBFUID010000120.1:0-5334 GCF_056402055.1 Pseudomonas sp. P4_C4
GTCGGCATCTGGTACCGCTTCACCAGCGACGAACGCCTGGGCATCGACGTCGTCGAATTCCACGACTCCCCGCGCGCCTACCAGTTCGACGTCGAGCTGCCGCTGCGGCCGCTCTCCGGGTTAAGCAGCCGCGGTGAGGACAGCGTCTGGGCCTTGCAGTCGGAACACCAGGTGGTGGAGCAGCACGTGAACATCCGCGCCTACCACCACCGCGACGCCCGCGCGCACCTGGACGGCGACATCGACCAGACGCGCGGCGCCAAGGGCACCTACGGCGAGGCCTACCACTACGCCGAACCCTACACCACGCTCGGCGACCGCCACGACTTCCCCGAAGACGTGCAGTGCGAAAGCGGCTACTTCTATGCRCGCCTGCGCCACGAGCGTTACCTCAATCGCCGCACCCGCCTGCGCGGCATGAGCAGCAGTCCCCGCCTGGCRCCGGGCCAGGTGCTGGAAGTCACCGACGGCGCGCCCCAGGCCTTCGCGCCGCGGGCGGTGATCATCGGGCTCAAGGCCGGCGCCGCCCGCGAYCGCAGCTTCGAGTGCAGCTTCCAGGCCATCCCCTTTGCGCAGACGGTGTGCTTTCGCCCCGAGGTGCCGCCCAAACCCTTGATCGCCGGCACCGTGCCGGCCCGGGTGACCAGCGCRCAGGCCCACAACCCCTACGCCGATACCGACGCCGAGGGCCGCTACCGGGTRCAGTTCCTGTTCGACCGCGACACCTGGGACGCCGGTCGCGAAAGCACCTGGCTGCGCCTGGCCCGGGCGTACGCCGGCGACACCCACGGCCTGCACCTGCCGCTGATCGCCGGCACCGAAGTGGCGGTGGCCTTCGAACAGGGCGACCCCGACCGCCCCTACATCGCCCACGCCCTGCACGACAGCCAGCACCCCGACCCCGTCACCATGTACAACGAAAAACGCAACGTGCTGCGCACCCCGGCCAACAACAAGCTGCGGCTGGACGATACCCGCGGTCAGGAGCACATCAAGCTCAGCACCGAACACAGTGGCAAGAGCCAGCTCAACCTCGGGCACGTGGTGGATGCGAAGAAGGCCAAACGTGGGGAAGGCTTTGAGTTGCGCACCGATGCCTGGGGGGCGATTCGCGCGGGCAAGGGGTTGTTTATCAGTGCCGATGAACAGAGCAAGGCCCAGGGGCAGGTGTTGGACATGGCCGCCGCCGTCGGCCGCCTGCAACAGGCCGGCGACCAACTGCAACAGCTGTCCACGGACGCCCAAACCGCCCACGCCGAACCGGCGGACGTGGCCGCGCAACTGAACCTGCTGCGCCAGGATCTGGAACAGCTCAAGTCCCAGGTCCTGCTGCTCAGCGCCCCACAAGGCATCGCCCTGACCAGCGGCCAGCACCTGCAACTGGCCGCGCAGGACAACCTGATGCTCAACGCCGGCGGCCACGCCGACCTCAGCGTGGTCAAGCGCCTGTTCATCGGCGTCGGCCAGGGCCTGAGCCTGTTCGTGCGCAAGCTGGGGATCAAGCTGATCGCCAATCAGGGCCCGGTCAGCGTGCAGGCGCAAAACGACCGCCTGGAACTGATCGCCCGGCTGGGGCTGGACATCACCAGCACCGAGGACGAAATCCACATCACGGCGAAGAAGAAAATCGTCCTCAACGGCGGCGGCAGCTACCTCAGCCTGGAGACGTGTGGCATCGAGTCGGGCACGGCGGGCGATCACAACATCAAGGCGGCGTTTCTGGAGTACGTCCCGACCAAGGTCACGCAGGCGGCGCGCTTGCCGCCGCTGCCGGCGGTGATTGATCCGCCGCTGGCGTTCGATCAGCAGTACCAGATTTTTGCCAACGATGGCGAGCAGGTCCTGGCCGGCGTGCCGTACAAGATCTCCAGTGCCAGCGGCAACGTGTGGAAAGGCACCACCGACAGCCAGGGTTTCACCCAGCGGGTGTACACCGCCGCTCCGGAGGAACTCTCGCTGATCTACGACATGGACGAAGAGGAGGAAGAGGAAGAACTCGAAGGCATCACCCTGCGCATCGGGCTGTTTTTTGATGGCACCGGTAACAACCAGGCCAACGCGGCCCTCACCGAACAGTGCCGACGCGAGGATCTGCAACTGTTCGATGAAAGCGATCTGGCGTCCATCATTCAGTTGTGCAACCAGTATGGGTTTGACGAGTTTGATGGCAGTGGTTTTGGTCGTACGCCGGATAACAGTTATGGGAATGCGCCGAGTAATGTGGTGCATTTGTTTGCGCTGTATCCCGATCACGCCACCGATGGTCTCCCGCCCGGAGCTGAAATTGGTTATGTGCCGGTCTATCTGGAGGGTATTGGTACCCGCAGCGGTGGTGACGACTCGCTTTTCGGGCAAGGTATGGGGCGGGGTGAAACCGGGGTGGTGGCGCGGGTTGAACAAGCGCCGGCAGTAATTGCGGAGCAACTACGTGATTTTTCGGTTGCCAACCCAGGTACTAATATCCGTCGGGTTGAGTTCGACATCTTTGGCTTTAGCCGCGGTGCCGCCGCCACGCGCCACTGTGCCAACGAACTGCTCAAACCGGGTCGAGGTGTATTCGGTGATCTGCTGCAGGGAGGCCGCTTCGGCCTGCTCGGCAGCTTCGACCCGGCGGTCGATATCCGCCTCAACCTGATCGGCCTGTTCGACACCGTGGCCGCCATCGGCGGCATGGACCTGAACGTGGCCGATGACCATAACCCGGGCGTTAACCTGTACCTGCCACCCGGTTGTGCGCGTCAGGTCATCCAGCTACAGGCGCGCGACGAGTGCCGGCTTAACTTTTCCCTCAACGAAGTGCTGCACGATCATCGACAAATCAGTCTGCCCGGGGTGCACTCGGACATCGGCGGCGGCTATCTGCCACGTGCCCGGGAACGGCTGTGGTTGACCCGACCCGGTCGCCTCACCCTGCGACGCAACCAACCGGTGCAGTCCACTCCCGAGTGGGCCAAGGCCCTGGCTCAAGTGCAGGCCCTGCGCGCCAGTGGCCTGGCTGACGAAGGCAGTGTCGAGGTCAAGGCCTGGTCGTTCACCCCGGCCGCCCGGGGCAAGCAGGAGTCCGACCAGGACCACTATCTGCTGGCGATTGTTCTGGATCGTCCGGTCCGAGGTGAATTGGCATTGATTGCCTTGCGCCTGATGCGCGAACTGGGTGTGCGTCATGGTGTGCCCTTCAAAAGTCTTGAAGCGCAACCCGGATTGGCACTACCCACAGATTTGCAACCGATCGCTGCACAAATCCTTGAGCATGCACTGTCGGGCACCGAGGTCATCCTCAATCCCGAGCAGGAACGTTTACTGCGCGCTCGCTATATCCATCAGTCCGCCCACTGGACGCCCAACAAAGGTTTGATGATCAACAAACCGGCACCCGACAGCACACGCAAGATCCATCCTCATCAGCCACAAAAGGGCTACCCGCAATGAAGCGCCTGAGCCTGCTGGTCGGACTGCTGTTCAGCCTGTGTGCCTGCGCCAATGGTCCCACACCGCCCAAGTTGCCCTACCACAGCTGGTACGTCGGCCTGGCGGCACCGCGTTTCATGGAAGTGTGGGTCGAGAGCGTGGATGTGCTCGATCAGCGCGGGTTGGCGTTCTTTCGCGTGTCTGCCGGGGTGGCCGGTTACACCCGCAAACCTGAAGGCTGGCACAAAGGAGGGGGGAAAATGATGCCGGTAAACAACGTCGACCTGCCGGACCGCATCTTCGTGCGCTGGCAATCGTTGGTGGAGCCGCAGACCTACAAGATCGGTATCCGGATCCCGCAGTGGGTGCGCGATGAGATGGTCAGGCCGGAGCGGGTTTTCTGTAAAGCGGATCAGGAGAATGTAACGCTGTATCGCAACAGAATCACGTTGGGGATGGCGCCCGGTGGCATCGTCAAAGTTTGGGTGGGTGCGGGATGTCTTGGGTTCAAGGAAGTCGGGCGATTTCAGGCCGAGATCGAGCCGCTTGGGCCTTACAAAGGAAAGAGCAACGGCCAATACGTGCCCATAGAACCTGAAAACAAAGCCTACGTGGACCAGCACGGGATTCCCTATGGCACTTGGTAAGGGCTACGTCCCAATGAAGCGCCTGAGCCTGCTGGTCAGCCTGTTGTTCAGCCTTTGCGCCTGCGCCGGTGGTCCCACGCCGCCCAAGTTGCCTTACCACAGCTGGTACGTCGGCCTGGCTGCACCGCGTTTTATGGAAGTGTGGGTCGAGAGCGTGGATGTGTTGGACCAGCGCGGGTTGGCGTTCTTTCACGTGTTTGGGGGCGTGGCTGGATACACCCGTAACCCGGAGGGCTGGCACAAAGGAGGGGGGAAAATGATGCCGGTAAACAACGTCGACCTGCCAGACCGCATCTTCGTGCGCTGGCAATCGCTGGTGGAGCCGCAGACCTACAAGATCGGTATCCGGATCCCGCAGTGGGTGCGCGAGGAGATGCTCAAGCCAGAGCGGGTGTTTTGCCAAGGCTCAAAAGAGTGGATTGATGACTATCGACAGATGATCACCCTCGGCATGGCTCCCGGCGGCATCGTCAAGGTCTGGGTGGGTGGGCCGTGCCTGGGGTTCAAGGAGGTTGGACGCTTTCAGGCCGAGATCGAGCCGCTTGGGCCTTATCAAAACGGTAAGGGTAACTATTACCGCGCACCGAAGCCTGAGGCGCAGGCCTATATCGATCAACACGGAATCCCCTATGACACTTGGTAAGGGGCACTCCCCAATGAAGCGCCTGATCTTGCTGGTCGGACTGTTGTTCAGCCTGTGTGCCTGCGCCACGGGCCCCACGCCGCCCAAGTTGCCCTACCACAGCTGGTACGTCGGCCTGGCTGCACCGCGATACATGGAAGTGTGGGTCGAGAGCGTGGATGTGCTTGATCAACGGGGATTGGCGTTCTTTCACGTGTCGGGAGGAGTAGCCAGTTACACCGGCAAAGCAGAAGGCTGGCACCAAGGGGCTGGATCGATGATGCCAGTGAACAACGTCGACCTGCCGGACCGCATCTTCGTGCGCTGGCAATCGCTGGTGGAGCCGCAGACCTACAAGATCGGTATCCGGATCCCGCAGTGGGTGCGGGATGAGATGGTCAAGTCCGAGCGGGTGTTTTGCAAAGGCTCAAAAAAATGGAAGGACGAGTATCGGGATTCCATCACGTTGGGCATGGCCCCCGGTGGCATCGTCAAGGTCTGGGTGGGTGGGCCATGCCTGGGGTTCAAGGAGGTTGGACGCTTTCAGGCGGAGATCGAGCCGCTTGGGCCTTATCAAAACGGTAAGGGTAACTATTACCGCGCACCGAAGCCTGAGGCGCAGGCCTATATCGATCAACACGGAATCCCCTATGGCAC
>NZ_JBFUID010000121.1:0-4849 GCF_056402055.1 Pseudomonas sp. P4_C4
ACGATCACCGTCACCGGCAGCAACGACGCGCCAGTGCTCAGCTTCGCGACCGGCAACGAGGCCGGCGCGGTGCAGGAAGACATCAAGCTCAGCGTCAGCGGCCAGTTCAGCKCGGCCGACATCGATCACGATGCCACGGCGACCTGGAGCATTGCGGGTACGGATACGGGCACCTACGGCTCGATCGCCGTGGACACCACCGGCCAGTGGACCTACACGCTGGCCAATGGCACCGATGGCGTTGCCAGTGCGGTGCAGTCGCTGAAGGCGGGCGAGAGCCACGATGACGTGTTTACGGTGCAGGTCAGCGACGGCCTGGGCGGCGTCGACACCCAGCTGGTGACCGTCACCATTACCGGCAGCAATGACGCGCCCGTGCTCAGCTTCGCGACCGGCAACGAGGCCGGCGCGGTGCAGGAAGACACCACGCTCAGCGTCAGCGGCCAGTTCAGCGCGGCCGACATCGATCACGACGCCACGGCGACCTGGAGCATTGCGGGTACGGATACGGGCACCTACGGTTCGATCGCCGTCGATAACACCGGCAAGTGGACTTACACGCTGGCCAATGGCACCGATGGCGTTGCCAGTGCGGTGCAGTCGTTGAAGGCGGGCGAGAGTCATGAGGACGTGTTTACGGTGCAGGTCAGCGACGGCCTGGGCGGCGTCGACACCCAGCTGGTGACCGTCACCGTCACCGGCAGCAACGATGCGCCCGTGCTCAGCTTCCTGACGGGCAATGCGGCCGGCGCGGTGCAGGAAGACACCACGCTCAGCGTCAGCGGTCAGTTCAGTTCGGCCGACATCGATCACGATGCCACCGCCACTTGGAGTATTGCGGGTACGGATACGGGCACCTACGGTTCGATCGCCGTCGATAACAGCGGCCAGTGGACCTACACCCTGGCCAATGGCACCGACGGGGTCGCCAGTGCAGTGCAGTCGCTGAAGGCGGGCGAGAGTCACAACGAAGTGTTCAGCGTGCAGGTCAGCGACGGCCTGGGCGGCGTCGACACCCAGCTGGTGACGATCACCGTCACCGGCAGCAACGACGCGCCAGTGCTCAGCTTCGCGACCGGCAACGAGGCCGGCGCGGTGCAGGAAGACATCAAGCTCAGCGTCAGCGGCCAGTTCAGCTCGGCCGACATCGATCACGATGCCACGGCGACCTGGAGCATTGCGGGTACGGATACGGGCACCTACGGCTCGATCGCCGTGGACACCACCGGCCAGTGGACCTACACCCTGGCCAACGGCAGCGATGGGGTCGCCAGTGCGGTGCAGGCGCTGAAGGCAGGCGAGAGCCACGATGACGTGTTTACGGTGCAGGTCAGCGACGGCCTCGGCGGCGTGGACACCCAGCTGGTGACCGTCACCGTCACCGGCAGCAACGACGCGCCCGTGCTCAGCTTCGTGACGGGCAACGAGGCCGGCGCAGTACAGGAAGACACCACCCTCAGCGTCAGCGGCCAGTTCAACTCGACCGACATCGATCACGATGCCACGGCGACCTGGACCATCGATGGATCGCCAACCGGCACCTACGGTTCGATCGCCGTGGACACCACCGGCCAGTGGATCTACACCCTGGCCAACGGCACCGACGGGGTCGCCAGTGCGGTGCAGKCGCTGAAGGCGGGCGAGAGTCATGAGGACGTGTTCACGGTGCAAGTCAGTGACGGCCTGGGTGGCGTCGACACCCAGCTGGTGACGATCACCATTACCGGCACCAACGACCGGCCGACGCTGACCATCGGCGACCCGACCGGGGCGATGACCGAAGGCAACGGCGCGGCCACGCTGAGCGACAGCGGGGCGCTGAGCTTCGCCGACCTGGACGTCAACGATGGAGTGACGGTCAGCCAGAGTGCCAACCACGACCTCATCTGGAGCGGCGGTACCCTCGGTGCGGCGCAAGCCGCGGCGCTGGTCGCCGGCTTCGCGGTCGATCAGGCCGGCTGGCACTACAGCAGCAGCGAGAACCTGGACTTCCTGCGGGCCGGGGAAACCATCAGCTTCTCCTACAGCGTGGTGGCGACTGACGACAGCGGCGCGGGCAATGCGACCTCGGCAGCGCAGACCGTCACCATCACCATTACCGGCACCAACGACCGACCGACGCTGACCATCGGCGACCCGACCGGGGCGATGACCGAAGGCAACGGCGCGGCCACGCTGAGCGACAGCGGGGCGCTGAGCTTCGCCGACCTGGACAGCAATGACGTCGTCACGGTCAGCCAGAGCGCCAACCACGACCTCGTCTGGAGCGGCGGCACCCTCGGTGCGGCGCAGGCCGCGGCGCTGGTCGCCGGCTTCACGGTCGATCAGACCAGCTGGCACTACAGCAGCAGCGAGAACCTGGACTTCCTGCGCGCCGGTGAAACCATCAGTTTCTCCTACAGCGTGGTGGCCAGCGACGACAGCGGCGCGGTCAATGCCATCTCGGCAGCGCAGACGGTGACCATCACCCTGACCGGCACCAACGACCGGCCGGTGCTGACCATCGGCGACGCGACCGGAGCGATGAACGAAGGCGATGGCGCGGCCACCCTGAGCGACAGCGGGGCGCTGAGCTTTGCCGATCTGGACAGCCACGACGTCGTGACGGTCAGTCAGAGTTCGAACCACGATATCGTCTGGAGCGGCGGCACCCTCGGGGCGGCGCAGGCCGCGGCGCTGGTCGCCGGCTTCGCGGTCGATCAGGCTGGCTGGACCTACAGCAGCAGCGAGAACCTGGACTTCCTGAGCGCCGGTGAAACCATCAGTTTCTCCTACAGCGTGGTGGCCACTGACGACAGCGGCGCGGGCAACGCGGCTTCGGCGGTGCAGACCGTCACCATCACCATTACCGGCAGCAACGACGCGCCCGTGCTCAGCTTCGCGACGGGCAATGCTGCCGGCGCGGTGCAGGAAGACACCACGCTCAGCGTCAATGGCCAGTTCAGCTCGGCCGACATCGATCACGACGCTACCGCGACCTGGAGCATCCATGGCGCGGCAACCGGCACCTACGGTTCGATCGCCGTCGACACCACCGGCCAATGGACGTACACCCTGGCCAATGGCACCGACGGGGTCGCCAGTGCGGTGCAGTCGCTGAAGGCGGGCGAGAGTCATGAGGACGTGTTCACGGTGCAAGTCAGCGACGGCCTGGGCGGCGTCGACACCCAACTGGTGACCGTCACCGTCACCGGCAGCAACGACGCGCCCGTGCTCAGCTTCGCGACGGGCAATGCTGCCGGCGCGGTGCAGGAAGACACCGCGCTCAGCGTGAATGGCCAGTTCAGCTCGGCCGACATCGATCACGACGCCACGGCGACCTGGAGCATTGCCGGGTCAAATACCGGCACCTACGGCGCGATCGCCGTGGACAGCAGCGGCCAGTGGACCTACACGCTGGCCAATGGCACCGATGGGGTCGCCAGTGCGGTGCAGTCGCTGAAGGCTGGCGAGAGTCATGATGAGGTGTTTACGGTGCAGGTCAGCGACGGCCTCGGCGGCGTCGACACCCAGCTGGTGACCGTCACCGTCACCGGCAGCAACGACGCGCCAGTGCTCAGTTTCGTGGCAGGCAATGAGGCGGGCGCGGTGCAGGAAGACACCACGCTCAGCGTGAACGGCCAGTTCAGCTCGGCCGACATCGATCACGATGCCACGGCGACCTGGAGCATCAATGGCGCGGCAACCGGCACCTACGGCGCGATCGCGGTGGACAACACCGGCCAGTGGACCTACACGCTGGCCAATGGCACCGATGGGGTCGCCAGTGCGGTGCAGTCGCTGAAGGCGGGCGAGAGCCATGAGGACGTGTTCACGGTGCGGGTCAGCGACGGCTTGGGCGGCGTGGACACCCAGCTGGTCACCATCACCATTACCGGCAGCAACGACGCACCCGTGCTCAGTTTCGTGGCGGGCAATGAGGCCGGCGCGGTGCAGGAAGACACCACGCTCAGCGTCAATGGCCAGTTCAGCTCGGCCGACATCGATCACGACGCCACGGCGACCTGGGCCCTCAATGGCGCGTCAACCGGCACCTACGGTTCGATCGCGGTGGACACCACCGGCCAGTGGACCTACACGCTGGCCAACGGCACCGATGGGGTCGCGAGTGCGGTGCAGGCGCTGAAGGCGGGCGAGAGCCACGAGGACGTGTTCACGGTACAGGTCAGCGACGGCCAGGGCGGCGTCGACACCCAGCTGGTGACGATCACCGTCACCGGCAGCAATGACGCGCCCGTGCTCAGCTTCGCGACGGGCAATGAGGCCGGCGCGGTGCAGGAAGACACCACGCTCAGCGTCAATGGCCAGTTCAGCTCGGCCGACATCGATCACGACGCCACGGCGACCTGGACCCTCAATGGCGCGTCCACCGGCACCTACGGTTCGATCGCGGTAGACAACACCGGCCAGTGGACCTACACGCTGGCCAATGGCACCGACGGGGTCGCCAGTGCGGTGCAGGCGCTGAAGGCGGGCGAGAGTCATGAGGACGTGTTCACGGTGCAGGTCAGCGATGGCCTCGGCGGTGTCGACACCCAGCTGGTGACTATCACCGTCACCGGCAGCAACGACGCCGCCGTGCTGTCCTCGGCCAGCGTTACGCTGAGCGAAACCAATGCTCCGCTGACCACCGGCGGTAGCCTGACCATTAGCGATATCGACAGCCCGGAAAGCTTCCAGGTGCAGTCCAACACCGCCGGCAGCCACGGCCAGTTCTCCATCGGCACCGGCGGTGCCTGGACCTACGTCGCCAACTCCGCCCACAACGAGTTCGCCGTCGGTACCACCTACACCGACACTTTCGCGGTGAGCAGCGCCGACGGCACCCTCACTTCAGTCACCGTGCATA
>NZ_JBFUID010000122.1:0-4280 GCF_056402055.1 Pseudomonas sp. P4_C4
GAGGTGCGATGTCCAGAAGGCGCACAACCGGCACGCACCTGGCTGAAGAGGGAACTACAGAGGCAACGGCAGCTTCATTGATTTTTGCCGCTCTGGCAGGAACTTGGTTCGCCTGCGAGCACGACTAAACCGTTTTCTCAGTCTCTTCTTGATGCCGATGAGTGCAGGATGAAAACATGAGTAGCGGAAGTTCAAACACCAAAGCTGAGCGTTTTCGTATTCCGCGCACGATTTGGGCTCTTGGCTTTGTCAGCCTGTTCATGGATCTATCATCCGAGCTAGTGCACAGCTTACTGCCTGTGTTTTTGGTCACCACATTAGGTGCGAGTGCATTGGCCGTCGGAGTGATCGAAGGTATTGCCGAGTCGACCGCCATGCTCGTCAAGATATTTTCTGGTGCTATCAGCGACTTTATGGGCCGGCGCAAAGGATTGCTGTTGCTCGGATATGGTTTAGCCGCGCTGACCAAACCACTTTTTCCTCTGGCTCATTCCGTTGAAGTGGTCTTCACCGCACGCTTTCTGGATAGAATTGGCAAAGGCATTCGTGGGGCCCCACGAGATGCTCTGATCGCAGATGTGTCGCCACCAGAAATCCGTGGCGCCTGCTTTGGACTGCGGCAGTCGATGGATACCGTAGGGGCTGTTCTTGGCCCTGCTCTGGCCATCGTACTCATGTTATGGCTCGCAGATATACAGCTTGTCCTGTGGTTTGCAGTAATTCCGGCAGCGGTGGCTGTGGCTCTCATTGTCACAGGCGTAAAAGAGCCCACACACCTCCCCGGTGAACACAAATTTCGATCTCCAATTCATTGGAAAGTCCTGCACGACTTCTCCTCTGGGTATTGGTGGGTTGTCATAGTTGGAGGGGTGTTTACGCTTGCCCGTTTCAGCGAGGCGTTTCTGGTATTACGGGCGCAACAGACAGGCCTGTCGATCACTTGGACTCCACTGGTGATGGTGGTGATGGCACTTTTTTATACGCTGTCCGCTTATCCTGTCGGCTGGCTATCTGATCGCATCAGTCGCACCAAACTGCTCTGTGTGGGGATGGGACTACTCGTCCTGGCGGATTTGCTGCTTGCTCAGTCCAGTTCTGTCATTCCGATGATGTTGGGCATTGCCTTGTGGGGGCTTCATATGGGATTCAGCCAAGGCATTCTTGCCTCGCTGGTAGCAGATAAAGCTCCCACGGAACTCAAGGGTACGGCCTTCGGTATTTTCAACCTTGTCAGTGGTGTATGCATGCTGATCGCCAGCGTTCTTGCGGGCTGGCTTTGGCAAAGCATTGGGTCAGACAGCACTTTCCTGACGGGTGCGCTGCTTGCCACAACAGCTCTGTTCTTACTGTTATTCAAGAATCAGTAAGCGCAACCAAAAAAAGCAAAACAAATGGTTCTGAACGAACAGCTTACCGTTTTAGGCGTCACCCGTTGTTCCGGTTCTATGCGCATTCGACCTTGGCGGTGAAGGGCTGTTTCTGGCCGACCATTGCCTGTCGTGAAGTGTATAAAACGATCCAGTATAGCGGCCAGTCCGCCAGGCTATCGTCGGCTAGTAATGGACGGGCGATGGGGCTGAGTGAGGGGCAATCCAAGCTAATTTAAGGTGCGAGGAAAGGTTGCAGTGAATGTTGTACCGGCGGTGAGAGTAGAAGTTACAGCCACTTCGCCGTAGTGCGCCCTTACAATCTCCCGAACGATGAACAGACCCAACCCGACACTTCTGAGTTCGGCATTGTCATGACTGCCACGGATCATCGGTTCGAACAAGTCCTTGAGCAACTCCAGTGGTATGGGAGTACCGAAGTTGTGCACTGTAATAATGACCGCTTGATCTTCAACGCGTGTAGAAACGGTGACTTCGCTATCGGCGGCGCCGTAAGCGACTGCATTGGCGACCAGGTTGCCGATGAGCTGATAGAGCCGATCACTGTCGGCAGAAAAATCACCTTGCCCATACCGCAGATGGGTCAACTTATGCCCGGGAAAAGCCAGGCTCAACTCGTCCAGGCAATCGGCCACCAGTTCGTGTAGATCAACGGGTTTGGGCAGGACTGCGATACCTCGCCCGACTTGCGTCAAGGTGAAATCCAGCAGATCGGCCACCAGACGCTGTGCGCGCTCTACCGAGTGTGTGATGTGGCCAAGTATTTGTGCTTGTTTAGCATCCATCGCCCTGCGGCCCAGCAGTTCCGCCGCCATTTTTATCGCCGACAATGGGTTGCGCAGGTCATGACTGACAATCCCAATAAGCTGCTCGGCGAACAGGGCTCTGTCTTCAGCCGCAGCGTACGTGATACGCAACTTGTCCTGGGTCATATCCAGTACGCGTTGGTCCTTGAGGTGTTTCGCCAAATGCCTTTCGGCAAGCATTCGGGCATTGAGCAGTTCGCGCTCGTACCTTTGGCTAGCCGCGGCTTTGAACAGCGTCATTTCATGAAATATGCCAGCAGAATGCTCACAGCTGATGGCGCTGAGCATCAATGCAATGGAATGTCCGTTGTAGTGAACCAGATCGAACTTCACGTCAGCCACGACGCCCTGTATCTGCATGAGGGGCGCCCAGTACATCTTGTGGAACGTCCTTCCCTCGAGGCTCATCAAGTCCTGGATGTGACGACCGAGCAGCTCTTCTCGCCGGTAGCCTAACCAACGGCAGAACGTGAGGTTGACCTGTACGATCTCGCCATTTTCTGCGGTCAGCAGTAAGCCGCAGTCAGCTTCGTCGAAGAGAACGTCAGAACCGGGCTGCGACTCGTCATCTGCGGGCATTTGTATTCACTGACCAATGGGGCCGATATCTGAAAAATTATAGGTACGATTCGCGCAAGGACCCTCAAAATTTACCCCTTTCGCAGTGATTGGCCTCGACATTCGGGGGGGTACACCAGCTGTGAATGACCGTTTATGGCCGATTCTGTTGAAAAAGTCGGTCCGCCCAAACTGCCTGATCATTGACCGGTGAAAACGCCTTTTTTGCACGCTTCTACGTGAAATCTGAATCCGGAAGCCTCTGCCCAAAGTAAAGATTTCAATCTCGGACGCGCACTTTTCCGCTGAGCAAACCATGGCCGACTTTTTCAACAGAGTCGGCCGATTGCTACCTGTCGCGAAGGCCGCAAACCCAAAGCTGTCGCTGGCCAAAGGCAGAAATCGGCCCCGATCAGTCGCTCTATGCCAGCACGGGCAGGCGAGCCAGCGCCATGACTGGCTCTTTGATTCGACCCGGGTTCCCTAGGTAAATCCGAATGCCAGACTCCTGGTCTATCCCATTGAAAAACTCATCTCGTTAAACCAGCCGATCGGCTGAGGGGCGATGCTCCAATGGGTCAGGTTGAAGTTTTTGCTCAACGCATGCCTTGGTCCTGATACTGATTTGTTGAACTCGGGCTGAAAGCACTCATCTAACACAAACGTGGGAATATTTCCCGCGTAACGATACTGACTGGCTTTGAAGGATCGTGCGGAAACCGCAGTTGCTCGTTAATGCTGCAGATTTATGACCGAGCCGGTTGGCTGGCCGCTCCAATGGGCGACCGGGAACTCACTGGACATTGCGTTCGATACGGAGATGACGACGCAACTCCAAGCGGAGGTTGCAACATGCAGCTCAAAAAATGTTTATTGGCTCTGGCGATTGGCGGAGTCCTGTCGGCATCGACTGTCCTGGTGCCCGATTACATCGGTAGTTTCTCCAGCGTTTATGCCAAAGATGGCGGCAGTGGCGGTGGTCACGGTGGCGGTGGCTCCGGAGGCGGTGGTCACGGCGGCGAAGGCGGTGGCGGCCACGGTGGTGGCAGCGGTGGCTCCGGTAGTGGAGGCTCCGGAGGTGGCGGTCACGGTGGTGACGGCGGCGGTGCCGGAGGTGGCGGTCACGGTGGTGACGGCGGTGGTGCCGGAGGTGGCGGTCACGGTGGTGATGGCGGTGGTGCCGGCGGTGCCGGTCACGGTGGCGGCGACCATGGAGAGGGTGGCGATCATGGTGCAGCAGGCCATGGCGCTGACGGTCATGGAGGCCCGGGGCGCGGCGACGCTGACCATGGTGGTATGGCCGGGAACAGAGGCCCGGGCAATGCGCATGACAACGACAAGGCGAAAGACAACGACAAGGCGAAAGACAACGACAAGGCGAAAGACAACGACAAGGCGAAAGACAACGACAAGGCGAAAGACAACGACAAGGCGAAAGACAACGACAAGGCGAAAGACAACGACAAGGCGAAAGACAACGACAAGGCGAAAGACAACGACAAGGCGAAAGACAACGACAAGGCGAAAG
>NZ_JBFUID010000123.1:0-3780 GCF_056402055.1 Pseudomonas sp. P4_C4
GTGCTCAGCTTCGCGACGGGCAATGCGGCCGGCGCGGTGCAGGAAGACACCACGCTCAGCGTGAACGGCCAGTTCAGCGCGGCCGACATCGATCACGATGCCACGGCGACCTGGAGCATTGCGGGTACGGATACGGGCACCTACGGTTCGATCGCCGTCGATAACACCGGCAAGTGGACTTACACGCTGGCCAATGGCACCGATGGGGTCGCCAGCGAGGTGCAGTCGCTGAAGGCGGGCGAGAGCCACGATGACGTGTTTACGGTGCAGGTCAGCGACGGCCTGGGCGGCGTGGACACCCAGCTGGTGACCGTCACCATTATCGGCAGCAACGACGCGCCAGTGCTCAGCTTCGCGACGGGCAATGCGGCCGGCGCGGTGCAGGAAGACACCACGCTCAGCGTGAACGGCCAGTTCAGCGCGGCCGACATCGATCACGATGCCACGGCGACCTGGAGCATTGCGGGTACGGATACGGGCACCTACGGTTCGATCGCCGTGGACACCACCGGCCAGTGGACTTACACGCTGGCCAATGGCACCGATGGGGTCGCCAGCGAGGTGCAGTCGCTGAAGGCTGGCGAGAGTCACAACGAAGTGTTCAGCGTGCAAGTCAGCGACGGCTTGGGTGGCGTCGACACCCAGTTGGTGACCATCACCGTCACCGGCAGCAACGACGCGCCCGTGCTCAGCTTCGCGACCGGCAACGAGGCCGGCGCGGTGCAGGAAGACATCAAGCTCAGCGTCAGCGGCCAGTTCAGCTCGGCCGACATCGATCACGATGCCACGGCAACCTGGACCATCAATGGCGCGTCGACAGGCACCTACGGCGCAATCGCCGTGGACACCACCGGCCAGTGGACCTACACCCTGGCCAATGGCACCGACGGCGTTGCCAGTGCGGTGCAGGCGCTGAAGGCGGGCGAGAGTCACAACGAAGTGTTCAGCGTGCAAGTCAGCGACGGCCTGGGCGGCGTCGACACCCAGCTGGTGACCGTCACCGTCACCGGCAGCAACGACGCGCCGGTGCTCAGTTTCGTGACAGGCAATGAGGCGGGCGCGGTGCAGGAAGACACCACGCTCAGCGTCAGTGGCCAGTTCAGCTCGGCCGACATCGATCACGATGCCACGGCAACCTGGACCATCAATGGCGCGTCGACAGGCATCTACGGCGCAATCGCCGTGGACACCACCGGCCAGTGGACCTACACGCTGGCCAATGGCAGCGATGGAGTCGCCAGTGCGGTGCAGGCGCTGAAGGCGGGCGAGAGTCATGATGACGTGTTCACGGTGCAAGTCAGCGACGGCCTCGGCGGTGTCGACACCCAACTGGTGACCATCACCGTCACCGGCAGCAACGACGCGCCCGTGCTCAGCTTCGCGACCGGCAATGCGGCGGGCGCGGTGCAGGAAGACACCACACTCAGCGTCAGTGGCCAGTTCAGCTCGGCCGACATCGATCACGATGCCACGGCGACCTGGACCATCAATGGCGCGTCCACCGGCACCTACGGTTCGATCGCGGTGGACACCACCGGCCAGTGGATCTACACCCTGGCCAATGGCAGYGACGGAGTTGCCAGTGCGGTGCAGTCGCTGAAGGCGGGCGAGAGTCATGAGGACGTGTTTACGGTGCAGGTCAGCGACGGCCTCGGCGGCGTCGACACCCAGCTGGTGACCGTCACCGTCACCGGCAGCAACGATGCGCCAGTGCTCAGCTTCGCGACGGGCAATGCGGCCGGCGCGGTGCAGGAAGACACCACGCTCAGCGTGAACGGCCAGTTCAGCGCGACCGACATCGATCACGATGCCACGGCGACCTGGAGCATTGCGGGTACGGATACGGGCATCTACGGTTCGATCGCCGTGGACACCACCGGCCAGTGGACTTACACGCTGGCCAATGGCAGCGATGGGGTCGCCAGTGCGGTGCAGGCGCTGAAGGCAGGCGAGAGCCATGATGACGTGTTTACGGTGCAGGTCAACGACGGCCTCGGCGGCGTCGACACCCAACTGGTGACCGTCACCATTACCGGTAGCAACGACGCGCCCGTGCTCAGTTTCGCGACGGGCAATGCGGCCGGCGCAGTGCAGGAAGACACCACGCTCAGCGTCAGTGGCCAGTTCAGCTCGACCGACATCGATCACGATGCCACGGCGACCTGGACCATCAATGGCGCGTCGACAGGCACCTACGGCGCAATCGCCGTGGACACCACCGGCCAGTGGACCTACACCCTGGCCAATGGCAGCGACGGCGTTGCCAGTGCGGTGCAGTCGCTGAAGGCGGGCGAGAGCCACGATGACGTGTTCACGGTGCAGGTCAGCGACGGCCTCGGCGGCGTCGACACCCAGCTGGTGACCGTCACCATTACCGGCAGCAACGACGCGCCCGTGCTCAGCTTCGCGACCGGCAACGAGGCCGGCGCGGTGCAGGAAGACACCACCCTCAGCGTCAATGGCCAGTTCAGCTCGGCCGACATCGATCACGATGCCACGGCGACCTGGACCATCAATGGCGCGTCCACCGGCACCTACGGTTCGATCGCGGTGGACACCACCGGCCAGTGGATCTACACCCTGGCCAATGGCAGCGACGGCGTTGCCAGTGCGGTGCAGTCGCTGAAGGCGGGCGAGAGCCATGATGACGTGTTTACGGTGCAAGTCAGCGACGGCCTGGGCGGCGTCGACACCCAACTGGTGACCGTCACCATTACCGGCACCAACGACGCGCCGACGGTGACGGCGGCAGAAGTCGAAAGCGGGGCGGTAGCCGAAGACGGTACCCCGCTGGCCAGCGGCAGCTTCGCCTTCGGCGACGTGGACCTGGCCGATGACGCCCATGTGGCCAGCGTGAGCGCGCCAGCCAATGCGCTGGGTACGCTGGTGGCCACCGTCAGTGACGAGAGCACCGGCGACGCGGTGGGCAGCGTGGGCTGGACCTATACGCTGAACAACAGCGCGGCGCAGTACCTGGCCGCGGGCCAGACCAAGACCGAAGTGTTCACGGTGACGCTGACCGACGACGTCGGGGCGACAGTGACCAAGGACGTGACGATCACCATTACCGGCAGCAACGACGCGCCGGTGCTCAGTTTCGCGACCGGCAACGAGGTCGGCACGGTGCAGGAAGACACCACCCTCAGCGTCAGCGGCCAGTTCAGCGCGGCCGACATCGATCACGATGCCATCGCCACTTGGAGTATTGCCGGGCCAAATACCGGCACCTTTGGCTCGATCGCGGTGGACAGCAGCGGCCAGTGGACCTACACCCTGGCTAATGGCAGCGACGGGGTTGCCAGTGCGGTGCAGTCGCTGAAGGCGGGAGAAAGTCACAACGAAGTGTTCAGCGTGCAGGTCAGCGACGGCCTGGGCGGCGTGGACACCCAGCTGGTGACCGTCACCATTACCGGCAGCAACGACGCACCCGTGCTCAGTTTCGCGACCGGCAACGATGTTGGCGCGGTGCAGGAAGACACCACGCTCAGCGTCAATGGCCAGTTCAGCTCGGCTGACATCGATCACGACGCCACGGCGACCTGGAGCATTGCGGGTACAGATACGGGCACCTACGGTTCGATCGCCGTAGACAACAGCGGCCAGTGGACCTACACCCTGGCCAATGGCACCGACGGGGTCGCCAGTGCAGTGCAGTCGCTGAAGGCGGGCGAGAGTCACAACGAAGTGTTCAGCGTGCAGGTCAGCGACGGCCTGGGCGGCGTCGACACCCAGCTGGTGACGATCACCGTCACCGGCAGCAACGACGCGCCAGTGCTCAGC
>NZ_JBFUID010000124.1:0-3483 GCF_056402055.1 Pseudomonas sp. P4_C4
AAAAGATCGTCCGAACGCGGCCCGAACCTTCAAAAGATCGTCCGAACGCGGCCCGAACCTTCGGCAGCCCCTACAGATATTTCGTTATATGTGTTCCCCGGAATTCCGTGAAGAACCAAAAAAAAGCCCGCAGTGAGACGGGCTAAAAGGGTGAGACACAAGAAGGGGTGGAGCTCTCCARCCCACCTGTTGTTATCTGGAGTTAAAGCGCCGCAGCGATTGCCATTCCGACATCCTGGGTCGAGCCCTGTCCACCCAGATCAGGGGTGATCGGTCCCTCGGAGATGACCTGCTCGATGGCCTTGAGAATACCGTCATGGGCCGCCCGGTAGCGCTCATCGCCATTGCCCAGGAAGTCCAGCATCAAGGCACCGGACCAGATCATTGCAATCGGGTTGGCGATGTTCTGCCCATAGATATCCGGCGCCGAACCATGGACCGGTTCGAACAGCGAAGGAAAGCGCCGCTCCGGATCGAGGTTGGCCGAGGGGGCGATGCCGATGGTACCGGCGCAGGCCGGTCCCAGGTCGGACAGAATGTCGCCGAACAAATTCGACGCCACCACCACATCGAAACGATCTGGTTGCAGCACGAAGCGCGCACAGAGAATGTCGATGTGTTGCTTGTCCCAAGTGACGTCCGGGTACTGCTGCGCCATTAACGCCGTGCGTTCATCCCAGTACGGCATGCTGATGGAAATGCCGTTGGACTTGGTGGCCGCGGTCAGACGTTTGCGCGGCCGGGTCTGGGCCAGGTCGAAGGCGAACTTGAGAATCCGGTCCACGCCGCGCCGAGTGAACACCGACTCCTGCAGCACGAACTCATGCTCGGTGCCTTCGAACATCTTGCCGCCGACCGACGAATACTCGCCCTCAGTGTTCTCGCGGATCACCACGAAATCGATGTCCCCGGCTTCGCGCCCGGCCAGCGGACACGGCACACCAGGAAACAGCCGCACCGGACGGATATTCACGTATTGGTCAAAGTCACGGCGAAACTTCAGCAGCGAACCCCACAGGGAAATGTGATCCGGCACTTTGTCCGGCCAGCCCACGGCGCCAAAGTAAATCGCATCGAAGCCCTTGAGTTGTTCGAACCAGTCGGCAGGCATCATCTGCCCGTGTTCCAGGTAGTAATCGCAGTGGGCCCAATCGAGCACTTCGATGCTCAAGTCCAGCTGCCATTTCTTCGCGGCCTGCTCCAGTACCCGCAGCCCTTCAGGCAAGACTTCCTTGCCGATACCATCGCCGGCAATCGCGGCGATTCTGAATGGTTTGCTCATCAATCGTGGCTCCTCAATGTCCTGTTCAAACGCTGACCGGATCACAGCCCACCGATGTGGAAGGCTTTGACTTCAAGGTATTCATCCAGCCCGTACTTGCTGCCCTCACGGCCCAGACCCGATTGTTTGATACCGCCGAATGGGGCGACTTCCATGGAGATGAGCCCGGTGTTGAGACCGATCATGCCAAACTCCAGCGCCTCACCGAAGCGCCATGAACGGCGCAAATCCTGGGTGAAGAAATAGGCGCCCAAGCCATAAGGCGTGGCATTGGCCAGGGCCAGCGCTTCTTCTTCACTGGTGAAGCGCATCAGCGGTGCGACTGGGCCGAAAGTTTCTTCGTTGGCCAGCAACATCCCGGCATGGGCCTCACCGAGCACCGTCGGCTGGACGAACTGGCTGTCGCCTTCGGGGATGCCGCCACAGAGCAGACGGGCTCCCTGACTCAAAGCATCGTCGATATGTCGAGCGACCTTGCTCACCGCCGCCGCATTGATCAGTGGGCCGATGGTCACCTCAAAGTCCAGGCCATTGCCGACCTTGAGCTTGCCCACCTCCTCCACCAGACGCTGGGCGAAGCGCTCGTAGATCCCGTCCTGCACCAGAATCCGGTTGGCGCAAACGCAGGTCTGGCCGGCGTTGCGGAACTTGCTGAGCATGATGCCGGCCACTGCCTGTTCCAGATCAGCGTCATCGAACACAATGAACGGCGCGTTACCGCCCAGTTCCAGGCTCAAGCGCTTGATGTGTTCGGCGCTCTGGCGCATCAGCAGCCGACCGACAGCAGTGGAACCGGTGAAGGAGATCTTGCGCACCGTCGGGTTGCCGGTCAGTTCTTCGCCGATGCCGACAGGCATACCGGTCACTACGTTGAACACCCCGGCCGGAATGCCGACGCGCTCGGCGAGCACCGCCAGAGCCAGGGCGGACAGCGGAGTCAGATCCGAGGGTTTGACGATGACCGGGCAGCCGGCCGCCAAAGCGGGTGCGCATTTGCGGGTGATCATCGCGTTGGGGAAGTTCCACGGGGTGATCGCGGCGCAGACGCCAACCGGCTGTTTAAGCGTGAGCAAGCGGCGGTCGCCGCTGGGTGCCGGGATGGTTTCGCCGTAAACCCGACGGGCTTCTTCGGCGAACCATTTGACGAAACTGGCGCCATAGCGGACCTCGCCCTTGGCTTCATTCAGCGGCTTGCCTTGCTCGCAGGTCATGATCAACGCGAGATCGTCCAGGTTGTCGATCATCGCCTGATACCAGCGTTCCAGCAGCGCCGCCCGTTCTGCCGCCGGGCGTGCGCGCCAGGCCGGCCAGGCGCGTTCGGCAGCGTCGATGGCGCGTCGGGTTTCGCTGCCTTGCATCGCGGGTACGCGGGCGAGCAACTGGCCGCTGGCCGGGTCGATAACGTCCAGGGTGGCGGCGTTGTCGGCGCTGATCCACTGACCGTCGATGTAAGCGAGTTCTACCAGCAGGCTGGGGTCTTTCAGGCGATTGTTGAGCATGGTCGAGTCCTGTTCCGAGACAGCCTCCAGTCTATTGTGTCGCCACAGACGAGGATGCTGAAAGCGCCGCCCCGGCAGCGTCGAATGCTGAAAATCGGCATTCGACGGCAGGCTCTACTGTTGGTGGGGTGATGGATACTGTCGCGGTCAGACGATGCAGTGCTTGACGATGTCATTTCAGTTCGCAGGCCAAGGCTCGGCGGCATTCGCCTGGGAATTTCGCAAGAGTTACGAGCGGCTAGCGTTTTTTTTGAGAGGGCATAGGTATCTACACATTCCGTGGGCTACAGCGATTCACTGTCGGGGCTTGGTGCTTGGGGCTTGGGGCTGGGAGTACATATCCGTTTCTGCGGTAACGGCCGCTGGAGGTTTCGCTTTTACAGCGAGTCACTTTCGAAAAGCGCGAAAGTAACCAAAGCGCTTCTGCCCCGCCATTCGGTGCCTCGCCTAGGCTCGGCATGCCCTCACTCCGGCATTGCTCCGGGGGCCCGCCGCCATCGGCCATCCATGGCCCAGAGTGTGTAAAAACTGGTTCAAACATCGTCGACACTAGCGCCGACGATGTTTGGCTGGCTAACTACACCTAAAGCGCTCTTCGTAGCTCCAGCCCGCTTTTAATGCCACCAGTAACGCTTCTCAGCTCGTCCATCGGGCAAAACAGAAGGCTTTTCAGGCCGCCAGCGCTTTCATCAGATTCTGCGT
>NZ_JBFUID010000125.1:0-3337 GCF_056402055.1 Pseudomonas sp. P4_C4
GGGGTTTCGGAATTTAATCGGGGTTTCGGAATTTAATCTTGACGATGACCTACTCTCACATGGGGAAACCCCACACTACCATCGGCGATGCATCGTTTCACTGCTGAGTTCGGGATGGGATCAGGTGGTTCCAATGCTCTATGGTCGTCAAGAAATTCGGGTACCGAGTCGTGGCCAGCTGGCCGCGCTTCAGCAAATTGGGTAGGTGATAGCTTTCGGTGTTTTGYGAGMGTCGAACTTTCGGTTCATTGCGTCTTCACACACCGCAACTCGCTTCTTAAGCAAATTGCTTGGGTGTTATATGGTCAAGCCTCACGGGCAATTAGTATTGGTTAGCTCAACGCCTCACAGCGCTTACACACCCAACCTATCAACGTCGTAGTCTTCGACGGCCCTTCAGGGGACTCAAGGTCCCAGTGAGATCTCATCTTGAGGCWAGTTTCCCGCTTAGATGCTTTCAGCGGTTATCTTTTCCGAACATAGCTACCCGGCAATGCCACTGGCGTGACAACCGGAACACCAGAGGTTCGTCCACTCCGGTCCTCTCGTACTAGGAGCAGCCCCTCTCAAATCTCAAACGTCCACGGCAGATAGGGACCGAACTGTCTCACGACGTTCTAAACCCAGCTCGCGTACCACTTTAAATGGCGAACAGCCATACCCTTGGGACCGGCTTCAGCCCCAGGATGTGATGAGCCGACATCGAGGTGCCAAACACCGCCGTCGATATGAACTCTTGGGCGGTATCAGCCTGTTATCCCCGGAGTACCTTTTATCCGTTGAGCGATGGCCCTTCCATACAGAACCACCGGATCACTAAGACCTACTTTCGTACCTGCTCGACGTGTCTGTCTCGCAGTCAAGCGCGCTTTTGCCTTTATACTCTACGACCGATTTCCGACCGGTCTGAGCGCACCTTCGTACTCCTCCGTTACTCTTTAGGAGGAGACCGCCCCAGTCAAACTACCCACCATACACTGTCCTCGATCCGGATAACGGACCTGAGTTAGAACCTCAAAGTTGCCAGGGTGGTATTTCAAGGTTGGCTCCACGCGAACTGGCGTCCACGCTTCAAAGCCTCCCACCTATCCTACACAAGCAAATTCAAAGTCCAGTGCAAAGCTATAGTAAAGGTTCACGGGGTCTTTCCGTCTAGCCGCGGATACACTGCATCTTCACAGCGATTTCAATTTCACTGAGTCTCGGGTGGAGACAGCGCCGCCATCGTTACGCCATTCGTGCAGGTCGGAACTTACCCGACAAGGAATTTCGCTACCTTAGGACCGTTATAGTTACGGCCGCCGTTTACCGGGGCTTCGATCAAGAGCTTCGCGTTAGCTAACCCCATCAATTAACCTTCCGGCACCGGGCAGGCGTCACACCCTATACGTCCACTTTCGTGTTTGCAGAGTGCTGTGTTTTTAATAAACAGTCGCAGCGGCCTGGTATCTTCGACCGGCGTGGGCTTACGGAGCAAGTCCTTCACCCTCACCGGCGCACCTTCTCCCGAAGTTACGGTGCCATTTTGCCTAGTTCCTTCACCCGAGTTCTCTCAAGCGCCTTGGTATTCTCTACCCAACCACCTGTGTCGGTTTGGGGTACGGTTCCTGGTTACCTGAAGCTTAGAAGCTTTTCTTGGAAGCATGGCATCAACCACTTCGTCACCCAAAGGGTAACTCGTCATCAGCTCTCGGCCTTRRRATCCCGGATTTACCTAAGATYYCAGCCTACCACCTTAAACTTGGACAACCAACGCCAAGCTGGCCTAGCCTTCTCCGTCCCTCCATCGCAATAACCAGAAGTACAGGAATATTAACCTGTTTTCCATCGACTACGCTTTTCAGCCTCGCCTTAGGGACCGACTAACCCTGCGTCGATTAACGTTGCGCAGGAAACCTTGGTCTTTCGGCGTGGGTGTTTTTCACACCCATTGTCGTTACTCATGTCAGCATTCGCACTTCTGATACCTCCAGCAAGCTTCTCAACTCACCTTCACAGGCTTACAGAACGCTCCTCTACCGCATCACCKAAGTGATACCCGTAGCTTCGGTGTATGGTTTGAGCCCCGTTACATCTTCCGCGCAGGCCGACTCGACTAGTGAGCTATTACGCTTTCTTTAAAGGGTGGCTGCTTCTAAGCCAACCTCCTAGCTGTCTAAGCCTTCCCACATCGTTTCCCACTTAACCATAACTTTGGGACCTTAGCTGACGGTCTGGGTTGTTTCCCTTTTCACGACGGACGTTAGCACCCGCCGTGTGTCTCCCATGCTCGGCACTTGTAGGTATTCGGAGTTTGCATCGGTTTGGTAAGTCGGGATGACCCCCTAGCCGAAACAGTGCTCTACCCCCTACAGTGATACATGAGGCGCTACCTAAATAGCTTTCGAGGAGAACCAGCTATCTCCGAGCTTGATTAGCCTTTCACTCCGATCCACAGGTCATCCGCTAACTTTTCAACGGTAGTCGGTTCGGTCCTCCAGTCAGTGTTACCTAACCTTCAACCTGCCCATGGATAGATCGCCCGGTTTCGGGTCTATTCCCAGCGACTAGACGCCCTATTAAGACTCGCTTTCGCTACGCCTCCCCTATTCGGTTAAGCTCGCCACTGAAAATAAGTCGCTGACCCATTATACAAAAGGTACGCAGTCACCCAACAAAGTGGGCTCCCACTGCTTGTACGCATACGGTTTCAGGATCTATTTCACTCCCCTCTCCGGGGTTCTTTTCGCCTTTCCCTCACGGTACTAGTTCACTATCGGTCAGTCAGTAGTATTTAGCCTTGGAGGATGGTCCCCCCATATTCAGACAAAGTTTCTCGTGCTCCGTCCTACTCGATTTCATGACCARGAGATTTTCGCGTACAGGGCTATCACCCACTATGGCCGCACTTTCCAGAGCGTTCCGCTAATCTCAAAGCCACTTAAGGGCTRGTCCCCGTTCGCTCGCCACTACTAAGGGAATCTCGGTTGATTTCTTTTCCTCAGGGTACTTAGATGTTTCAGTTCCCCTGGTTCGCCTCTTGCACCTATGTATTCAGTACAAGATAACCATCTTATGATGGCTGGGTTCCCCCATTCAGACATCTCCGGATCAAAGTCTGTTTGCCGACTCCCCGAAGCTTTTCGCAGGCTACCACGTCTTTCATCGCCTCTGACTGCCAAGGCATCCACCGTATGCGCTTCTTCACTTGACCATATAACCCCAAGCAATCTGGTTATACTGTGAAGACGACATTCGCCGAAAATTCGCACTTGCTCATAGAGCAACTCACAAATTTTACCTTAGCCTGATCCGTTACCAGTGAAAGTAACGTTCAGTCTATCTTTCTATCACATAC
>NZ_JBFUID010000126.1:0-3219 GCF_056402055.1 Pseudomonas sp. P4_C4
GCCTGCGGCAGCTCCTACATGGAGATTGAGGTGTTAGCGCGGCATATACCCCAACTGCCAGCGCCGCGGGATCTTCAACGACAACACCCCGAGTCCGGCAGMCAGCAGGCCACTGGCAAACAACGCCTTGAGCCCCAGGTGGTGTTCCAGCACGGCACCGAGTACCGCGCCGGCGAACATGCCGGTCCAGGGGATCAGTTGCACGCGCCAGCCGTTACGACGCTCACCGAGCATCCAGCGGCCCAGCCCGCGGCCGAAACGCGACAGGGCGCCGGTGACGTAAGTCAGGCCCACCGGCAGGCCGTTCACTTCTTCCACCGCGGCGTTGAGCATTCCCATGGCGATGATCGCTGCCAGCAGTGCGGGCAGTTGCGCGTCGAAAGGCCAGGCCGCGGCGGCGCATAACAACGTGGCAATGCTCAGCAACAAGGGCAGGGCCCGGCGTCTGCCTAGCCGGCTGACGATAATGCCCAGCGCGTTGCCGACGATGAAGGTGGCGACGAGGATCACCAGGCGCAGGGTCAACCCAAGGTCGCCAGTACTGATGGCGACAGCCATCCGGGTGGTATTGCCGCTCATGAACGAGACGAAGTCGCCGCTGGCCATGAAACCGATGGCGTCGGTCATGCCGGCGAGCACCGAGAGCATGGCCACCAGGCTCAGGCCTATGCGCCCGCGCCATTTCTGCGTGTGCAAGTGACCGGGGCTGGCGTGGGTCCTGGCGGTGTTGGGCAGCATCGGCGATGGTATCCCTGAACAGTGCTTAGGGTTTTATCCCATTCAACTCGCAATATTCCAGCCAGTCCATGCCGGCCATTTCCGCCACTTCCCGGTGCACTTCCAGGCGCTGCGCTTCGTAATCCTGGGGTGTGGCGGTGGTTAACTGCAACGTCAGTTCCCAGGCGAACAACTTCTGGCGTTCTGCTTCAGCTTCAAACGCTTCGTGCAGCCGTTCCTCGCGATACTGAGCCGCCGTTTCACCCTTGGCCTGAGCCAACAGCGGGTTGAGGTGGTCGAGTTCTTCGCGCAACTCGGGGCGCGCCTCGAGAAACTTCTTGAGTGCTTGCTCATGCTGCAGTTCGGTTGCCGCCATGGTCGCTCCTTGATAACGGATTACGAGGATTGCTTCTTGCTGGCCTTGGCCGCTGCCGCCAGGCATTCGAGGGCAAACTGTTCGGTGTAGGTCATCTGGATCGGCGTGGTTTCGCCTTTGACGGTTCTTTCGCCGTCGAGGATGTAGCGAATCCGCTTGTCGGTGACGCCGATTCGCTTGGCTATCCAGGAAGGCGTCTGGCCGATCTGGCTGATCAGCTTGTCGGCATATTCAGTGCTCGGTTTGTAGAACTCGGCATTAGGTGTCATCAGGTTTCCAGTCAGGGGTGCGATGCAGCGTTAATGGCGCGACAGGGTGCGCGAATCGTCGCGCGCTGTCGCGGTATAAATGCAGTAAAGCAGAACGATACGGGCTGCCGGGGTGATAAAGTCCGCTTTTTCCCGATGAGTGAATGCAATGCGAATTCTGATGGTGGCGCTGGCCGTGACGTTGCTGGCCGGATGCGCCGGCTCGGCGATGAACGACGCCCGCACCAAGGCCCCGTACAAGACCCTGAACTCGGAAAAACCGGCAAAAGACGTCGCCCAGTGCGTGCAGTTTTCCTGGCAGGACGAGGCCGTGTTCGGCGTCGATGCCGCTGCCTATTTGCAACCAGGGGATAAGGGCGGCACGACCGTTTACACCCGTTCGGCGGAGTCCTTCGTCGACGTGACCACCGATGCCTCGGGCACGGTGTTGAGCTACTACGCACAGAAGGACGATTTCGTGGCCAAGCGCCGCTTGGCGGCGTTGGCGACTTGCCTGTGACCTGAAGGCTAACGCAAGTCCCCTGTGGGAGCGAGCTTGCTCGCGATAGCGGATTGTCTTCAACATTGATGCCGACAGACCTGACGCCATCGCGAGCAAGCTCGCTCCCACAGGGATTTGTGTGTGTCAGTAGCTCAGGCGCTTCTGGAAGAAAAAGTGCTTGTGCCCCGGCGGGTAGTCGGCAATGTGTCCGATCTCGCTGTAGCCGCATTTCTTGTAGAACTCCGGCGCCTGGAATTCAAAGGTGTCGAGCCACAGCCCGACGCAGCGTCGTTCCCGCGCCAGGTCCTCGGCCATCTGCATCAGTTTCGAACCCAGGCCCTGTCCCCGGGACTGTTCCGGCACCACCAGCAAGTCGATGTACAGCCACTGGTAAAACAATCGGCCATGCAGGCCGCCGAGGATTTCGTCGTTGTCGTCGCGCACCAGCAAGGCGATGTGCTCAGGCACGTTACCTTCGGCCTTCGAGCCGTTGTAGGCGCGCAGCGGTTTGAGGATGGCCTGGCGTTGTTCTTCCGTGGGGTTTTGCGACAGTTCGATACGCAGGTTCATGGCTATATCCATATGGCATTGAAGCCGCAGCCTATCCCGGTTGCAGCGATTGTTCCATCCCCGGAAAAGTTGAACCGTCGCCAAGGCGGCGCTTGCTTGAGGGGGCAAATGCTGTCCGTTTTCACTTAACATGTGGACCCTCAGACAAATAACAGGACGCGTTGTCATGTCGAACACAGCCGAGCGGGTCAACATCCTCGAGTCTCAGGTGTTGTCCCACGACTGGTACCTGCTCAGGAAAATCACCTTTGATTACCAACGCAACAACGGCGAGTGGCAACGCCAGACGCGAGAGGTCTACGACCGTGGCAATGGTGCGGCGATTCTGTTGTACAACCGCGAAAAGAGAACCGTGGTACTGACCCGGCAATTTCGCTTGCCGGTGTTCGTCAATGGCCACGATGGCCTGTTGATCGAAGTGGCGGCGGGGCTGCTGGAAGGCGCGGCGCCTGAAGACCGCATCCGCGATGAAGCCGAGGAAGAGACGGGTTACCGCGTGCACCATGTGCAGAAGGTGTTCGAGGCGTACATGAGCCCGGGTTCGGTGACGGAAAAGCTGCACTTTTTCATTGCCGAGTACGATGCGAAGTCGAAAGTCAGCGACGGTGGTGGACTGGAGGCGGAAACCGAGGAACTGGAAGTGCTGGAGTGGGCGTTCGAGGATGCGCTCGAAGCGTTTTACCGCGGCGAGATCTGCGACGCCAAGACCATCATGCTGTTGCAGTATGYGGCGATGAAACCCCTTTTCAATTAAACGCAATCTCCCGTAGGAGCTGCCGCAGGCTGCGATCTTTTGATCTTGCTTT
>NZ_JBFUID010000127.1:0-2538 GCF_056402055.1 Pseudomonas sp. P4_C4
AGAACTGATAGCAGCGGGATATCGTCTGGCCAGCTGATATTACCCCCTGGTGAATATCATCTATCAGCAGTATCGACACTGGGTGGAAAAAATCTATCAGCAGTATCGACACTGGGTGGAAAAAATTACATGGGAGCGATACGTTTGAATGTGCGGGGTTGATAATTTAGATGTATTTTCGGAAAGTGGATAACCACCAAGTTTTGCAGGATTATTGGGGTTGGAGGTGTATCAGGCACTGGAAAATATCGATCCGCAGGGTTCACCTATATAATTGATCGACGGAAAATGACAAAAGGCAGTCAGAGACTGCCTTTTGTTCATCCAGTGCAGCTGTTCAGGACAAGAACCCCCCATCCACATTCAACGAAACCCCAGTCGTATAACTCGACGCATCGCTGGCCAGATACAACACCGCCCCGGCCATCTCACTCGGATCCGCCACGTGCTTGAGCGGAAACTGCTGTAAAGCGGTGTTCAGAATGGCTTCGTTTTTCACCAGCGCCGAARCGAACTTGGTGTCGGTGAGGCCCGGCAACAACGCATTGCACCGAATCCGAAACTGCGCACACTCCTTGGCGAACACCTTGGTCATGTTGATCTCCACCGCCTTGGTCACCAAGTAGATGCCCCGGAAGATCCCCGGCGAAACGCCGTTGATCGAGGCGACGTTGATGATGCTGCCGCCGCCGTTTTCGCGCATCAGCTTGCCGGCTTCGACCGACATGAAGAAATAACCGCGAATATTGACGTCGACGGTTTTCTGGAAGGCGCTGAGGTCGGTGTCCAGCACATTGCAGAACGGCGGGTTGGTCGCGGCGTTGTTGACCGGGATGTCGAGGCGGCCGAACTGTTCCTTGATCCCGGCGAAGACCTGGCTGGCCTGTTCCATTTCTCCAATGTGGCAGGTGATGGCTTCACCAATGCCACGGCTGGCGCCGGAGACAAACGTGACCCTGCTGTCGAGTCGAGTACTGATTTCATTCCGTATATGACTTTGATAAGAAAGTTGGAGCTTTTATTGCATTTTGTTCTAATTGACCTGTCAGTTATGACAGTTTCCGACACCTCGATTTTTCCTGATAGTTAACGGACTGTTTTTATGTCCATCGCTGAAAAGGAATTGTCGTCATGAACGCCGAACTAAACGTTGTAACCGCTGCAGCAAGCCCTTGGGAACAAGCCACGTTAACCGTCAACGGTAAGGAGGTGAAATGGAACGAACCCATTTTGTTGCACCGTGGGCAGGAGAACGAAGTGACGGTGGAGGCTCCACCCGCGATCGCCAGGGAGATCAATCTGGGGCTGGCTGAGGGTGGCGGTTTGAACATCGCAGCATCGCCGAGTTTTGGCGATTGGGTGACTCCTGTCGATGGCCAGTTCAAGTGGAAGATTGAGCCGGAGGCTGGCAAGAGCGGTCGTATCACCCTGGTGTTTTTCAGCAGGGAAGTGGTTGAGCCGTGGGAGCACCGAAGCCTGGTAATCTCGAGCAATCTGGCGGATGAGGTGGATCAGGTCCTGGTGAGCGGTGTTCCTTCCCCGGCCGCCGGTGCCGTGTTTTTCAGGAATGAGCCGCAGCCCGTCACCCTGACCTACAAGCCAGGCAGCCCCCTGCAAGACTACCCGCTGGAGCTGACAGGCACGCCGCTCACTGGCGTGCAACCTGGCAATCTGACGGTAACCGCGTCAGGCAAGAATACCTGGGCAGTCAACTCTCATACCAACAGCGGCACGTTCAAACTGGAGTTGAAAGGTGCGGACATGTCCACTGGCATTACGCTGCCCGTGTGCAAGGTGATATCGCGCAACCTGGCTGATGAGGTGATAGTTAAATTAAACGGCGTTGCGATACCGGCAACCGGGGCAGATTTCATCGGTGGCGGGGAAGCCCAAACACTCACTTTGGATTACAAGAACGCAGAAATGTTGAGGGGTGTTCCCTTGGCCCTTGACTGGGTTCCTGACTATGGTCTTGAAACGGGTGATCTCGCTAGCCAACCGCCTCTTCGCCAATTTTCCACAATCCACAAGTGGGCGCTCACAGGCGCAGCGAAGGATGGAACGTTCAAGTTGAAGTTGTCTAGCGAGGGAGGAGCAGTGAGGCTTCTTACGCCGACTAACAGATTATTGGGGCGTTATAAACTGAGGTTCTTGAAGAAGCTTAATGGTGAATACGTGGAACTACCTGTTCCCCCAGCCGTGATAAGACTCCCGGAAGGTTATTATGACGCAGCTGTTCGGGTTACCGGACCGAACGACGCCCCCGTAGCGAATGTTTCATTGACGGTTGAGGGCTCCGCTATTCTCTTGCCAACAATGAGCAGAACTGATAGCAGCGGGATATCGTCTGGCCAGCTGATATTACCCCCTGGTGAATATCATCTATCAGCAGTATCGACACTGGGTGGAAAAAATTACATGGGAGCGATACGTTTGAATGTGCGGGGTTGATAATTTAGATGTATTTTCGGAAAGTGGATAACCACCAAGTTTTGCAGGATTATTGGGGTTGGAGGTGTATCAGGCACTGGAAAATAT
>NZ_JBFUID010000129.1:0-1518 GCF_056402055.1 Pseudomonas sp. P4_C4
AGCTCGTCAGCGCGAGCTACACCAGCGGCTTCGTTCACATCGACCAGCACCACGTTTGCACCCCGGTCCACCAACTCACGCGCCGAAGCCAGCCCGAGTCCAGAACCTGCGCCAGTAATTAGGAAGACTGAGTTTTCGATGCGCATGATGTTTCCTCACAATTTGGCAGTACCGCATACGCGGTTATTTGACATGTAAAAGGCCCAACGGCCAGATCGGTGCCGGCCGCCGGTTTACTTCAGGTGTAAGCCACGCTGGAGATTCCTGAACGGATACGGCAGCGGCTCACGCGTCTAAACAACTCCGATAGATTGGATTCCTGCTAGGTTCTCAGGGAGCCAGACGGCAGAGTCGAGAAGTGTCAGCGCAAAGGCGAATTGACCAGCTCAGACCCCTCGAAATGAGCGCGATACGTTTGTACTGCCCCCTTAGAGAAGCGGAATGCTGTAGCTCACAAACACGCGGTTCTGATCTTGATCACGGGCGGCTTCGCTATTGGATTTACCATTACGCCAACCGAACCCCACGTTTTTAAGTGCGCCGGATTGAACGACGTAGTCCAGAAAGATATCCCTTTCCCATTCTTTCTGATTGTCGTCGGTTCTCGTCTTGATATTGTCCCCGGAGACGTACATGACCGAGGCTTTCAGGCCAGGGACACCCAGGGCGGCAAAGTCGTAGGCGTACTGACCGAATGACGTACGTTCCCCTGCACGGTTGAAGCTCTGCATCAGGCGATCTGTATACAGATACAAGCTGCTGCCTCCAGCACCTTTATCTACGAGGCTACCTTGATTGGGCTGGGTAAAGTTGCTTCCATCTGAAACGCTTTGGTAGCCCGCTGTGATCGCGTGACCACCGATGGAGTAAACCAGGGCGGCACTCCAAGTGCGGTTATCGATCACGCCATCACCGTTTTTGGTGTAGCCACTGATTCTGTAGCCCGATGTACCAGAGCTGTTTTCACCTGACGAGTCAGTTTTGAAGTAGCGCARGTCGGTTTTCAGGGATTGGTTGTCCGAGAACGCAAGCGTGTGAATCAGTCCGAAAAACTGCTGGTTATAGTAGTTCTCGAGATGGGCATAGTAGTACTGAGCCGTCAGATCCTTGGTGACTTTCCAGTCGCCCCCGACGAAGTCGAACTGGTTGCTTTCACGCGTACCGCCCAGAACGGCCAGCCCCGTCTGATCCGTTGAACCGCGACCTGTTGCATGTTCAATTCGTCCACCCGTCAGGGTCAGATCCTTGAACTCGCTCGAGGTGATTTGACCGCCCTCGAAGGTTTGTGGCAGCACCCGTCCATCGTTGGCGACCAGAATCGGAAGTTTCGGAATCAAGGTGCCGTAGCGCAGTTCGGTCTTCGACATTTTGACTTTTCCGGTCAGCCCCAGCCGGCTCCACTCGTCGACGGCGCGGTTGTCACTGTTCGAGGGAATCATAGAGCTCCCGACGTGTCGTCCCTTGCCAGTGTCCAGGGTAATGCCCAGCAACCCCAGGGTATCAACACCAAAACCAACG
>NZ_JBFUID010000130.1:0-1426 GCF_056402055.1 Pseudomonas sp. P4_C4
CGTAATGCTGTTCACTTAAGCGGAGCAGCCTTACGGTCCACCGGAAACCGGGTTTTTGAAATTTTCACCGTCCTTGGCCTCGAAGGCCTTGGGCGGTGATCCAGAAACATTCCCCCAACACCTGCCCTTAACTCTGCCAATCGCCTCCCTGTGGCTGAAACCGGATTGGCCGCTGCCATCACGATCAGTTGGACGGCGATGTACTGGCAGGCCGGTTTGAAGCGGATGTCGCTGGGCGCTCGGCCAAACGCCACTGCTGCCTGACTGGCCTCTCGACGAATCACGTTGTAAGCCAGCAAAAGTCCCCACACCTCCTGATAGACCAAGTCGACTTTCTTGCTACGCAAGGTCACCGCGTTCTGCTGCATCGAACTTTTGATGTCTCTGAAGCCCAATTCGATCTCCCAGCGCTCCTGATAAAGCTTGGCGACGGCCTTGGTGTTGTAGGTGTTGGCCGGCAACGACGTCATGACGGTCTTTAGCTTGCCGTGAATTTCATAGCTGACTTCGCGGGCCTCCCAATGCGTTGGAAGAGCCGGGTTTCGCTTCCTGGCCTGCGGCGAGACCTTCATGCGCAACAGGCGGTCGTGCTCGCTGTAACGGGTCACTTCCTCACAGACCATTCCCTTTTTTGCCGGGATCAACCAATGACGGTGGGTGCCGGCTCTGCTCAGGCTCGACAGCAGTTCGGCCCCCCAGAACCCTTTGTCGAACAGCGTCACCGAATGGTCGGGAATTTGCTGCAGGAACTCATCGGCCAAGCGCATTTCACTGCGTCGGTAAGGGCTCAGCTGCGCATCCAGGATCACGTGCGAGCGCACATTCATCAACGCCACCAGACGCATCATGGGAAAAGGCGTCTGGCGGTCGCTCGGGGTGTTTCCCGACCCGAAGTGCGCTCGAAGCTCGGGCGTATCCGGGGTACGCAAAAGTGCTCCATCCACCGCGAATACCTGCAGGTCATGCCAAGCATCACCGTCATAGCGCTCCGCACCCCATTGGTTGCCAGTCTTGCGGAACAACCACTCAACGGGGTCGGCACCGAGCCGTTTACGAGCTTCGGTTACACCACTACGGGCCAATAAATGGTCGGAGGCCAGACCTTGGGCGCAAATGTTCAAGCGTCTGGCCACCTCGTGAACCGGCTCGTCTCGAAATAGCGCCATGCCAAGCACCAGCCAAAGCACCTGATCGGCGGGCAGGCGCCGTCGGCGAATGGTGGCCTGACTGGATAGATCCAGCGCAGACGCTACCCACTCAATCGGGATGTTTTGGGTGAAGGTGCTCAGGTCGCAAAAGTTGAAAAGGTCGCCGAGGTCGAGCAGGTCCTGTTGAACAGACATAAAAAATCCGATGCCAGAGGTCTGGCATCGGATTTTCGGGGAAGCCCGGCTGGGACTCAAATACTTAAGTGAACAGCATTACG
>NZ_JBFUID010000131.1:0-1616 GCF_056402055.1 Pseudomonas sp. P4_C4
ACGAAGCCGTTAACGGTCAACAGTACAACGATGCCGATTTTGGCTTGTATTTTTGGATTGAGGAAATACTCCATTCCCTTGCCGGCATAATCGATCCCGACAATGGCAATGCCCGTAATCCAGAGCGCGACAAGTGCAAGCGATACGGTTTTTTGAAGACTGTCCATGTGCGCGTCATCATGGTGACCCGACATATCGCCCTTCAGGAGTTGCTTGACCATTGCAATGTCACTGGTCAAAACCAGCCCGATTGCCACGCAGCAGGCGATAAGATGAAAATATACAACGCCCAAGCGCAAATATTCCCCGGCTGGTGAAGAAAGAATACTAAGTTCCATGACTACCTCTTTGTTCAAACAGTGAATCAACCTGACTTTCAGGACAGCTTGATTAGAGTTTGCCGTTACTGACTGAAGTTACGATCCAGCCGTTTCAATTGAATAATCTTGCGGCATTACGCGGCCAAGATAAAAGCGAGTTTGGCGAATGAACTTTCAGTCATTCGATTATTTCCATTTTCAGGTAATAAAAAACCTCATTCGCACTTGGCTGATATGAGGTTTAACTTCCGCTTCTGGGGTCAGGTGAGGACCAGAGCCCGTGCCACCTGTTGCGTATTCTGAACGAAAAAACCGTATTCGTTCATTTTTTGATCAATTTTACTGACCAACGGCAGTGCCCGTGACTGGTTGCACATTGCCATCTTTTATCGCGCAGCCTGCACCATTACTGGGTTTTCGGCGAGTCGGAAGGTAGGCGAGAGCCCCGCTATTTTTTTCGTCTTTTTTTCCAGATTCCATGGGGGAAATCGGGCAGTTTGAGCGAAACAGCCATAAAAAAGGTTCTTCACGGAATTCCGGGGAACACATATAACGAAATATCTGTAGGGGCTGCCGAAGGTTCGGGCCGCGTTCGGACCTTCGGCAGCTCCTACAGGGGAACGCGTRCACCACCAAACAACGAGGTCGAGCGTTAGCTCGCCTCGCGGTGCTGTTGCGGTGCACGCCCCCTCGWGAGGCCGAGYGSAGGTTCTGCGYAGTGGGCAACCCGGCATGGATGCCGGGTTAGCCGCSSMCGGCCCAGAGTGTGTAAAAACTGGTTCAAACATCGTCGACACTAGCGCCGACGATGTTTGGCTGGCTAACTACACCTAAAGCGCTCTTCGTAGCTCCAGCCCGCTTTTAATGCCACCAGTAACGCTTCTCAGCTCGTCCATCGGGCAAAACAGAAGGCTTTTCAGGCCGCCAGCGCTTTCATCAGATTCTGCGTACCGAGGATTTTCATCACTCGCTTCAAGTTGTAAGCGAGCACATTCAAGCTCATTTCGGCAGTTGGAGCTCCAGTAACTGCTCAGCGTCTTGCCTTTATCGACGTAAGAGTTTCGCCAGATCAGCACTTCCTTGGCGGGGCAGACGTACACATCTTTGTCCGCGTCGTAAACAAACTCGTCATTGTTGAAGCGGCCATCGAATTTGGCGCGCGAGCTCAGCGTCTTCGGTACATAAGCGCTAATCCCTGCCTCGTGGCAGGCAAGGATCTCCCCGCTTTTGTAATACCCCCGGTCAGCCACCACCGACAACGATTCGAGTTTCATCGCCTCACGGGCCTGCTGGGCC
>NZ_JBFUID010000132.1:0-1265 GCF_056402055.1 Pseudomonas sp. P4_C4
TTTGGCCGAGCGCCCAGCGACATCCGCTTCAAACCGGCCTGCCAGTACATCGCCGTCCAACTGATCGTGATGGCAGCGGCCAATCCGGTTTCAGCCACAGGGAGGCGATTGGCAGAGTTAAGGGCAGGTGTTGGGGGAATGTTTCTGGATCACCGCCCAAGGCCTTCGAGGCCAAGGACGGTGAAAATTTCAAAAACCCGGTTTCCGGTGGACCGTAAGGCTGCTCCGCTTAAGTGAACAGCATTACGCTGTTTCAGCGGGGCCTGATGAGTCCGTTACCAGCGGCCGTAGTGATGGCCGTAGTAGCCGCGAGGCGGGCCGTAGTAACCATGGGGTGGTCCGTAGTACACCGGAGCCGGACGGTAGTAGATCGGTTGTTGCACGTAGACCGGGGCCGGCTGGTAGTAAACCGGAGGCGGTGGTGCGTAATAAACCGGCGCGGGCTGGTAGTAGACCGGTTGCGGTGCGACATAAACCGGGCGGTTGGCGTTGATCAGGGCCGAGCCGACAATGGCAGTACCGACGATCGCGCCAAACACCGCCGGGCCCTGCCAGTAATTACCACCACCATGGGCTTGCGCCTGTCCTGCGATAGCGAGGGCGCCGATCAGCAAGGCTACTGTGGGGACTTTACGGATCATGATAGTTCCTCGGTTCTTCAGCCCGGCGCCTGTGTCTGCAATAGACCCAGGGATTGTCGCGGGGATACTTCTAAGACAGCTTTTTTCGAGAATCAGCACGGCCGTTAGGTAAATTTTGTGTAAGGTCGGTACCGACTTTCTTACCGGTCTGTGTAAGTCCATGTAATCAGGCTTATATGATCGATCAGAACCCGATGGGGGGCTAATCCCGTCCATCCGAAAAGTGCACTTGAAGGAGCTTCCCCATGCAGATGAACCCCAACAAAGACACCCAGCTGTGCATGTCCCTTTCAGGACGCCCCGGGAACTTTGGTCTGCGTTTTCATAATCATCTGTATGAACAGCTGGGCCTGAATTTTTACTACAAGGCCTTTGCCAGCCAGGACCTGCCGGGTGCCGTTGCCGGCATTCGTGCCCTGCGGATTCGTGGCTGTGGCGTGTCGATGCCGTTCAAGGAAGCCTGTATTGCCCTGGTGGATGAACTCGACGCGTCGGCCGCCGCCATTCAATCGATCAACACCATCGTCAACACCGACGGTCATCTCAAGGCCTACAACACCGATTACATCGCCGTGGCCCAGTTGCTGGAAAAACACCAGGTGCCCAAGGACTCGACCTTTGCCT
>NZ_JBFUID010000133.1:0-1137 GCF_056402055.1 Pseudomonas sp. P4_C4
CGCGCCAGATCAGCACTTCCTTGGCGGGGCAGACGTACACATCTTTGTCCGCGTCGTAAACAAACTCGTCATTGTTGAAGCGGCCATCGAATTTGGCGCGCGAGCTCAGCGTCTTCGGTACATAAGCGCTAATCCCTGCCTCGTGGCAGGCAAGGATCTCCCCGCKTTTGTAATACCCCCGGTCAGCCACCACCGACAACGATTCGAGTTTCATCGCCTCACGGGCCTGCTGGGCCATCGAACTGAGCTGATCACGGTCGTGACCCTCATTGGTCACCTCGTGCGCGACGATCAGATGGTGCTTGGTATCGACCGCCGTCTGTACGTTGTAACCCACGATTCCTTTGCCGCTCGTCATCATCGAGCGGGCGTCTGGGTCGGTCAGCGAGATCTGTTTGTCCGGCGACTCCTCAAGCTGTATTTCAATCGCCTGAAGTGCCTTCATCTGCTCCTTCAGTTTGACGATTTTCTCTTCCAGGCCGCCTTTGGGCCCTGAAGACTTGGTCTCTTCGCGATCAGCTGCATCCAGCGCCTTTAGATAACTGGTGATGCTCGATTCGATTTCTTCCATCCGGCGCTTCAGCTTGGCGCTGGTGAAATTGCGGTCGCGGTGGTTCACCGCCTTGAATTTACTGCCGTCGATAGCAACGAGGTTTTCCGAAAAAAGCCCCAACTGCTGGCACAGCACAACAAACTGGCGGCAAACGCCTCGAATGGCCTTGCCGTTGTCTTTGCGGAAGTTGGCGATGGTCTTGAAATCCGGCATCAAGCGACCGGTAAGCCACATCAATTCGACGTTGCGCTGCGCCTCGCGCTCAAGGCGTCGGCTCGACTGGATGCGGTTTAGATAGCCGTARATGTAGATCTTCAGCATGACTGCGGGGTGGTAGGCCGGTCGGCCAGTTTCAGCAGGGACAGCGCTTTCAAAACCCAAGGTGATCAGGTCGAGTTCATCCACGAAGACATCGACAACGCGCACCGGATTAGTGTCGCTGACGTAATCGTCCAGGCTCTCGGGGAGCAGGGTCCTTTGACCTCGGTGTTCACCTTGAATGAAGCGTTTCATGGGCAGCCCTTGCGATGAAATCCGGGGCAATCATAGCAAGGGTTGGCTTTGGCGTTTTGACACACTCTGGG
>NZ_JBFUID010000134.1:0-1090 GCF_056402055.1 Pseudomonas sp. P4_C4
ACCGTGCGATGTTGAATGAGTTTCGCCCATGAGGGGCTTCCGCTGAGACGAATCATCAGAATCCCTAGCGCCGACTGGCACACAACCCGCTGCTACGGCCACTACGGGACTGTTGGAACCCGCAGGCGGCGGGATGATGCTGTCTTCACGGCCACTGCGGCGTTTGGCTGCGAGGGGCCGTGGTCCACCGTTCTGCACAGCCATTGTCAATGGCCGTGGCGGTTCAACGTCCTGCCATCATGAGTCGCCTCATGCTCGATCCCTTGACCGGTGACCTCGGGCCCCAGCTCATCGAGCCGGCAGAAGTCGTCAGGTAGGGCAGGCGAAGTTGGCGCTCGGCACGCCGAAGTCTTGCAGATGGGTGGTCTGAGAACTTCCATCCTCGGGACGTCTCGACGCCTACTCAGCGACCGACGCGCCGCCAACGCCTATTCCCTCATCTGTGATGAGCCGCGAACGCTCAGAAGGATAGAGACAGTTCATCCACCGTTCGTGCAGCGCTCAGCCGCTTGCTGCGAACGGTGCCGCACGGGGCAACCGTCGTGCCGATACACGCCACCCTCGGAACGGGTGACCTTGGGGCGACTGTCAGGTGCGCCGTCGTCTTCAAGGCTCCCTTCCGCATGTGCGCCTTCGTCAACGAGGCCGTCTTCGTCGTGCTGAAGAGTAAATGCGACGACCTCGGCGGCCTCCCAAAGGCTTTCCGCGTGGGCCCGAATCGTTTGGGCGGCGACGCCTGGCATTTCCAGAGCGTGGTGATGTTTTTTCCTACGCCGTTCAGTGATGAACCAAGGCCGTAGACCCTTGTGATCACCGATGAGATAACGGTCGTGAAAGTCGGCACGCCTGAGCTCGCGAACTCCACCATCTTCATTGGGCGGCGTCAGGCGGATTTGAATTGCGAGCTGGGCGAGGCGACCCGCGCTCAACTTGTTGCTCACGAGGAAACGGGATGCGTTGCTGTCCTTGAGGATGTGGACGAGTTCTTGGGCGTCGAGGTATCCGTCGACGACGAACGCCTCACCAGATTCTGCGATGACGCCGAGCACCCGGCCGTAAGCGAGTTCGTCGTCGGCTGTCAGGACCATGA